>CALBHM010000095.1 GCA_937892835.1 uncultured Ruminococcus sp.
GGATATTTCGAATTTTTCACGCTGTCGGGTTTCGTTGTAAAAAATATGAGCTTCATCAATTTTGCAGCTAAACATCTCTTCAAGGCATAAGGCCTGTGCAGTTGTTTGCAATCGATCGCAATCTCCGCTTTTTGAGCTGCCATGCTTGTATTCAACCGGACGAATCTTCCATAGACCTTTATATTCCGACAAAGTAATTCCGTCATCGCTTGGGATAAACTCAACGGCATCACAAGTGCCGGTAAGGCCTAACTTGTCCGATTTGACATTCAGGCCACGGATTGTCAGTGTTCCGTTTCGGAAGTCTTTTACTCCGCCATCGTGAACACGGCTGTGTACAACTCTGCCTTCTGCCGTCAGAAAATTTTCCTGCCATTGCTGTTCGACATGAATCAAGGCCCATTGACGACGGCAAAAGACAAAGTGTTGCAGACCTGAAATCAAAAGATAGTCGTTATCATACACAGTTAATAACCTCGGGTGCGAGACCGTCAAGATTATCAATGCTGATGTCATAATCTTCAAAGCTGGATGGAACTGCAATGCCATCATGAAGGTTAATTTTTACAGAACGGTGAACCTTTGCAGAGGAATACTGACCGTCCTTGCAGTTATGTTCCCACCAAATAAGCTTGACAACTTCCATTGAACCGTCGGGCCTTGCGGAAGATGCATCATTTACAAATAATGTCTTAAGGCACTCCTTGACCGTTTGCGCATCTTCGGCAGAAAAGCCTGTTTTATCGGCAAGCTGAACGTTAATAGAACCCTTGATTTCATACAATCCGAAACGAACAAAGTGTTTCATTCCCATTGTGTCGCTGCTACGTTCGCTCTCTTTTTTTCTTTCGCCGCTGACGCTTTTGGTGATCTGCATTGAATCAATTTCAACAGGGTCAATGCTTACCGCCTGATGAATTGAAACCGGACCTCTTACGCCGACGGAAGCACAGTCGAAGCCTTTGAACGCAAATACCTGACCGAAAGAACGAACGTCGAGCCATTTTTCGCAGGCCTGTTTTGTGAATTCGTCCTGTGATTTGATTTTAGAAAGGCATGCAGCACGATCCTTGAGACAGATGCAACCGTCATCTGCTCTGTCGTCCGATTTGACAAAAATCTCATTGCCCATATCCTGCATACGGTTGCGAATCTTTCTCTTGATACAAACGTCAGAAATTTCGCCGAATCCGTTGTAATCGGTTCTCGGGCGATTGCCGTTAAGCGGGTCTCCGTTTGAGTTTGCATTGTTTACCGATACCAATACTACAAAATCAACCTTGTTTTCAAACTTACTCATTGTCATTTACCTCCGTGTTTTCTTTTGTTTCTTTTTTCTTGTACATTTCGTTTCTTTGCAGATAATAACCCAACAGATATGTTTCTGTAAGAGGTTTATTGTAATCATCATCGCAGAACAGAGAGAGGTTTTCGAATATTTCTCCAATCATGGTTTCGTAATACGCTCTTCTGCCTGCACTCAGCCTTGGATAATAAGCTGTTTTAAGTCCATCCATAATAACTTTGGCTGCATAAGCCGGACGCTGAACAAAAACAGATTGGAGTCTTAATGCGCTTGTTTCCCTTTCTTCACCTTTTTCTCTTAAAACATCAGATTCGATCTTTTCAAGAACAGCAAGCAATCTGCCAAATTGATAGCTTCTGTCTTTTTTGTCCTTTTCCAATGACATTTCCCATTCCTCCTTAAATTTGTCATGGTGATATTTTTTGATTACCGCACAGGCGGTAAATAATAGGTTAGCTCGGTTGACTTTATTGTATATTTGAAGATTTTTTGACTTGTTAAACAACGCAAGCATTATATCCCTTGGAAAAATTTGCTTTTCCAGTCTGCAAAAGATCAATCTTTGCATAAGCTGTTTTTCGATTCTTTCATCAATCTCAATTTTTGCGTTTTCAGCATTGCCGCGTTGGGTGCCGAAAGCGTATTTTACGATTGAGCTGAGATACGGGGAAGAAATTCCGAAACGGTTGAACCAGCAACAGGTTTCATCCCAATATTCAAGTCGCTCAAGAAAATCCTCGCTTTTGAATTCACTGTAATAGGCAACGGAAAGTCTTCCCGTGGTTGCGGCATCAAAGGCGGCAACGATGACGTCTTTATCCGGCTTAAGAGTGCTTTTACATAATTGCAGGGTTTCAAACAACTGCCGTTTATAATCTGACGGTTCGTTCGGTTTGATTTCCGGCTCAAAGAACGGCAAATGAATTTGCGGAACCTTAAGACCGTCCGGATTCCAGCAGACAAAAACTCGATTGCCTATGATAACGCCTTGATTTGCTATTAACCATTTTAAGGCATTATGTCCTTTTTGAGATTGCTCATAGCCGATTTCAAATGCCTCACTGTCATTAAGGAATCTTCCTCTGAAAGTGAAGTTTGTTTTATCATTGGCGGAGATTATTTTAGCGTTACCGTTAAGCGAAAAAATTCCTTTAAGATTTTGCTGGGTGCAGACGGCTTCCTCACCAGAAATCATACATAACGATTTCTTTTTACTACTGATCTTTGATAAATAA
>CALBHM010000096.1 GCA_937892835.1 uncultured Ruminococcus sp.
CAAGCAGAATGGGACGAATATTGGAAAACGGTTGAAGGCGACAATACTCAAATTGCGCTCACTCCCGGTGCGGATGCAACAGAGCTTAACTTTAACTGGCATTCGGAAAGAAAGGTTTCCATTCCGATGGTTAAAATTGCGAACAATGAGAAGATGGAAAATTCAAAGATCTTCTATGGCTACAGTACTCTTGCCGATAACGACCAGCAGACCAACAGAGTTACCGTTACAGGCCTTGAAGAGAATACAAAATACTATTATTCATACTCTCTCGGCAAGGATAATTGGAGCGAACCGACGTTCTATATTACTCATGCAACGGATTCGTTCAAGGCACTTCTTGTCGGCGATATCCAGTGCTCTGCTCTTGACGACGGCACCGGATATAAGGACGCTACAAGCTGGAATACTACTCTTAACACCGCTTTGAAGAAATATCCGGATACAAGCTTTATCATATCCTGCGGCGACCAGACGCAGACAGGTGCAAGTGCAACGGAATGGGCTGCTACGCTCTCTCCAAAGGCAATGCGAAATCTTCCGATGGCAACAACTATCGGCAACCACGACCATAAGGGCTCGACATATCAGCACTATGTAAACAACCCGAATTCACAGCTCATTTCTACCAGCAAGACCGGTACTCCTTACTGGTTCAGATACGGTGAAGTTCTCTTTGTAGTTTTCAACACAACAAATGTAAATGTATTTGAAAGTCATGCACTCGCAGAAAGAGCTATTATGGCTAATCCGGATGCTAAGTGGAGAGTTGCGATTTTCCACCACGACCTTTACGGTACGGGTCACCATGCAATCGACAATGATAACTACATGCTCCAGGGCGTTTATTCCGCAATCATGGATAAGTTTGAATTTGATCTCGCCTTTGACGGACATGAGCATTACTACGGACGTTCCTACAATATGCTCAACAACGAAAAGGTTGACCTTGATTATACGGCCAAGAAGGTCACAGACCCTGACGGAACACTCTATATCACGACCGCTTCCGCATCGGGCAAGAACCGTGTTTATGACGAGCCTTATCATCATTCATGGATAAACTACAGCTACATGAGTCCAGAGCTTATTTACTGTGAGGTTGAGTTCACAGAGTCGACATTCAATCTTAAAACATATACGGTTGAGGGCGACAAGCTCATTGACGAATACACGATTGAAAAGACCGATTTTACCTATTCGGCTGTTGACGCTTCGGAAACACTTCTCAGCACAGATGCACTTAACAGAGTTCTCAAGCACTTTATGGGTGACTACTATGTTATCTTTGAGGTATTTGACAAGGTTGTAAGATATCTTTGGAACGCAATTATTTCAATCGTCAAATAAGGTGTAATTATGGATTTTAAATCTTCTAACGTTATTAAAAAGCTCGAAAAGCCGATTTTAACCTACAAGGACATCCCGTATAAAGCAGCTCTTGTGTTTAATGCCGGTGTTGCGAAATATAACGGCAAATACGTTATGATGTTCCGCAATGATTACGGCGACTACGAGAATCACAAGCTTGAGGGAACAAATATTGGACTTGCAACAAGCGACGACGGCGTTCACTGGGACGTTTCCGATAAGCCGTGCTTTATGTTGAAAGACGATGAAATTGACCGTGCTTATGACCCGAGACTTACTGTCATTGACGGCGTTTGCTATGTTTGCTTTGCGGTTGACACAAAGCATGGACTCAGAGGAGGAATTGCTTCCACTACCGACTTTGAAAGCTTTGAGATTCAGACTCTGACGCTGCCGGACAACAGGAATATGGTCTTGTTCCCTGAAAAGATAAACGGACTTTATACAAGGCTCGAAAGACCGATGCCTGTTTATTCACGCTGGCACAAGGACGTATTTGATGTTTGGATGTCGCAGTCTCCCGACATGAAGTTCTGGGGCAATTCAAAGCTTGTTATGGGCGTTGAAGATATTCCGTTTTCAAACGATAAAATCGGCCCGGCCGCTCCACCGATAAAGACCGATAAGGGTTGGCTGACGACCTTTCATTCCGTTTGGACAGATCCGACGAGAGGTAAAAACGGCTGGGAGGACAAATGGCAGAAACAATACGTTGCCGGAATAGCGTTGCTTGACCTTGATGACCCGTCGAAGGTAATCGGTATTTACGATAAGCCGCTCATTGCCGCCGAGCTTCCGCACGAAACGGACGAGGGATATAGAACTCACGTTATTTTTCCGGGCGGAATGATACTTGAGGATAGCGGCGAGGTTAAGATTTATTACGGTGCCGCCGACACGGTTGAATGTCTTGCAACGGCTGACGTTGACGATTTAATTAAACTATGTATTGAAAAATAAAGAACAGGCAGTCTGAATAGATCGGACTGCCTGCTTTTTATACCGCTGCAAGAATATTCATGTTTCTTATATTGGGGTCTGATATTGAATCGTTGACCGAATATGCATGCTTTTCAAGGTCGCCGCATATTGCCTTTGTCATTTCATGATCAATGAGATAAGAGATTATCATGCTTGAGATATCCTCGATAACTTCGGTCTTTATTTCAT
>CALBHM010000097.1 GCA_937892835.1 uncultured Ruminococcus sp.
CCTCCATATCCATAGGATAAAGCGTTTTCATATCGACCTTTCCTACGGGAAAAGAGAATTTCGCTCTGTTGACTGCAACGCCGAGCAAGCTACCGAGGGCAATGATGTGGTAATCCGGAGCGTTCTCGCAAAAGTATTTGAGCGAGGTCAAAGCCCTTTCGCAGAGCTGCACCTCGTCAAAGACTATCAGCGTTTTTTCTTTTACGATGGTCTGTCCTGCGACATGGGACAAAATCGGTATCAGATAATCGGGGCTGATGTTTTCCTCAAAGGTTTCGTTCAGCTTTGGATTGGTTTCAAAGTTGAAGTACGCCACATTTTCATAGTGAGTGCGCCCAAACTCCAGAATGGAATAGGTCTTTCCGACCTGTCTTGCACCCTGTAAAATAAGGGGCTTGCGGTGCTCGCTGTTTTTCCAGTTCTCTAAAAATTCTGCAATTTTCCTATACATAATCTAACCTCCTTAAAGGTTCTGAATATAGTATAACAGATATTCGTGTAAATATCAATCATATTTTATAAAAATATTACGCTAATTCACACGAATAAAATTATATTTATTACATTATATGACATGAAAACACAAGGGCATCGGCGTTTGGTGTCTCCTTTGATGACATTGCTAAAGCATATATAACCGACAGACAGCGGAAAAAGCTTAAACCAATTACAACATTCAGATTCGCAATGGATAAGAACTATAATCTCCCTGCAAAAAGGGTCAAAGCATTAGAGAGATTCGTTCAGGAAAGAGCGAGAGAATTGATGAGTTTCTAATTCACGAAGCTGTGACCGTTTATATTAAAGCAATAATTAAGACGCTCTCGGTGAGGGCGTCTTAATCTTTGGAAGATGATACTTTTGTTTGAGTTAATGAAGTATGTATAATAATGTATGTGAAGATTAGATAGTCAGCATAGCAGTGACAAAAACGGTACGGTGAAAAGAGAACTTGCAAAATGCGGTTCGGTCCTCATTTGTCCTCCAAATCCGATTTTGCCCTTTTTTACAGCCTGAGTTTTGGGTACAGCACTGCTTTTTCCCCGCATAAAAAACATTCCGCCGAAAAAATCACATTTTCGGCAGGAATGAATATTGATGTATATTTTTAAAATTTGATTGTTCATTTTAGGTGTTGACAAGGCGAAATAATTATATCATAATATGACCGTATGGAGATGATTATATGCTTACAACAACTTCTTTTGATGAGAAAAAGATGCTTGAACTTTGCGAAAAGCTCATAGCAGTCGAAGAGGAACGCCTTGCAGGAAAAAGGGGAGTATCGGTTGATGAATTAGACCGCTATCTTGATACTGTAATAGAAGATGGTTGATAGATATATGTCGACTGTATTATTGACTGTCGGCAGGATTACGGCCGGTTGATTAGATAATCTGTATAAACTTACCCTCCGAGATTTTATGTCTCGGAGGGATTTGATTTAGGAGGGAAATGTGTATGAAATTTTATGCTTCGGGAACATTTACAATTGCGGAAAATGCACCTGTATATCCCTGCTTGTTGGAAAGCTCTTTTGTGCTGACAATATAGCAGTACTGTCCCGACTTCATTGCTTTTCGGTAAATCACTTCAGTTTTTCCTGTTACGATTTTAACCTTTGAAAGTCTGTTGGTATCAAGATTATATTTATAAACATAATACGTCTCAACCCCTTCGACCTGCTCCCACGATATGGTCAGATATCCTGTTGACTTGTCAAAAGCCGCTGTCGCCTTAACTGTTTCGGGCGGAGTATATTTTTCAGGCTTAACACTGTATTCTTCCGAAACATTGTCGCAAATGGCTGTGTAGGATATAGGCTGAACGATGTATCTGTATGAATTACTGCTGTCAGGCTCGGTTATTGTGAAAGCCGTGTTTGCGGTTCTTTCAAGCATACGAACAAGACCTGTGTTCTCCGAATACTCGAAAAGCTGATATTCAACAGCATCGCTTACAGCTCTCCATGAGAGATAAACCTCATTATCTGAAAGTCTGACCGCATTTACAATAGGAGCGTCCATTGTTGCAAGCTCAACTTTTTGCTCGGGTTCTTCACCGTTCAGAACCTTGAATACACGGAATCCGACATCGTCATAAGCTCCGTCAGCCGCTCTGCTTTCCTTGCGATGCTCTGTTCGGCAGTCCGTCCTTGCCGATTTCCATGAACCGCCCTTGACTCCAAGAGATACCGCATCGTCGGACTCGCTTCTTATGGTTGAAGTCCACTCCCAGACATTGCCCCAGAAATCGACCGCACCGTGTGCGCCTCTTGTTACCTTGGCGTATTGCTCAACGGGAGTTCTTCCGTCATTAACGCCGCAGTTGAAGTCTGCGTCCTTTGGCATATGACCTGCCGCCAGCTCCCATTCACTTTCGTTCGGAAGTCTGTAAACGTTGACTCCGTCGTTTTCGGTCAGCCATTCGCAGTATGCCGCCGCATCATCATACGAAACATAATTCACGGGGTAGTTGTCCTCGCCGTCAGGGTACGTTCCGTTTATCCAGTTTGATGGTGCGGTCCTGCCTGTGGCTGATATGAATTCCGCATATTCGGAATTGGTAACGGGAGTGCGTTTTACATAGATACTGTTTCCGGCTCCCATAACGGGGATATAGTCATATTTATACGCATCGGCTATCTTCCATTTCAAAAGCCTTGAATCCGTGAATCTCAGCATACTGCTGTTGATACGGTTCCAGTATGTAATGTACATTTCCTGTACGATTTCTTCCATCTCGGCAACCTTGGCAAGTCCGCCCGGCTTGCCTGCCGTTTCTTCCTTAAGCTCGGCAAGCTTTGCTTCCTTACGCACGAGTACGGCATTGTAATTGTCGATGACAATGTCACGCAGGTTGAGGTAATTCTCCTGTGTCGGATTCCGCTGATAAAGGGAGATGAGCTGTTTAGTCTCCTCTGTAAGCTCGGGTTGTTCCTTCTCGATGAAGTCGCTGTTTTCAAACATGTTCATGCCGTCGTCATCGGTGTCCGCCGCCATTGCCGTTGCAGTTGCGACCGAAGCAACCATAAGTGACGCTAACATTATGCTTGTGAATTTTCTGAAAAAACGCATGGTATTACTCCTTTCCGAATGATATTAGCGATGCCTTATTTTGTTTTCAGTTCGCCGTTTAAAAGTCCGTTCTTTAAACCGTTCTTAAGACCGCCCTTTAATCCTGATTTCATTCCGTTTGTCAAGCCTTTTTTCAGTCCGTTCTTTAATCCGGATTTCAGTCCCTCTTCAAGGACAATTGAGGTCTGAGTATTTGCCGCATCGGCGGACACTTCCTCAGCCGCAAAGGCAGGGAATGCAAAACCCGAGCCGATACATAAAACGGCGCAGGCGGTTGTAAGTAATCTTTTAACCTTCATAAAATCACCTTCTTTCAGTTCATATTGTAAAGGAATCTTTGTTTGATTTCCTTTTACGGCTTTATTCTAATTTGTGAACCTCAAATGTAGTTCAAAAAAAATAAAAGACATCTGAAAAAATCAAATGTCTTTTACGATTTTTAAGTTATTTTAAATTTGCAGATATGATGATTGTATCATTTTCTTTTGTTTCGATATTCAGCTTACCCTTATGTGCCTCGGCAACCGCCTTGGCAACGGAAAGCCCTATGCCGAAGCCCTTGACATTGTTCGAATTGCTGTTGCGGTAGAACCGGTCGGTGAAGTTCGCTAATTTCAGCGATTTGATGTCATGCACGGTGTTCTCAACCGCAAAAACAATGCCGCTTCCTTTTGAAAAAAGCTTAACAGCTATTGAGCCGCCTGGTGTGCTGTATTTGAATGCGTTGTCGGTCAGGGCGTTCATCATTTCACGGACCGCATTTTCGTCACCGCAATATGAAATTCCTTTTTCGATGCTTACACTGTATTCTTTGCCGCTGCTTTTGGCCACCGAGCGGTAAGAATCGGCGATATCCTCCGCAACATCGGAAATCGGAAATTCAATTTTTTTGAAATTTTCGCCCTGCTCCTCGGCTCTCGCAAGATACACAAGTCGGTTTGTCATTTCGGTCATATATTTCGTCTGACGGACGATGTCTGTAAGCCATTCGTTCTCGCCGATTTCCGTTTCGAGAAGCTGTGAATCGGCATTGATTACGGTGAGCGGTGTTTTCAGCTCGTGGCTTGCCGAGGTGATAAATTCCTTTTGCTTTTGACGGTTCCTGACAATCGGCTCAACTACCTTTCCCGAGACGAGAGAGAGGATAACGGTCATAATTACAATTCCCGCAACCGAAATCAAAATTAAGGTCTTGGCATTACTCTTGAAGGAATCAAGCGTAGCGGCTCTTGACAAAAAGGTGATGTGGATATTTCCCTTTTCTCGGCGGACAAGGTAACGGTAATTATCTATATATCCCTTGTCGGATTTTTTATCAATAACTTTCTTTGCATAATCAATCGCAAGGGGACGGGAAACCAGCTTTGTGTGGGTAAGGTCGGTCTTGATGCCTTTTTTGCCCGGTGTGTAATCAACCGTAAAATACCGTGCGT
>CALBHM010000098.1 GCA_937892835.1 uncultured Ruminococcus sp.
ATGACACTCATCGACGATTATCAGGTCAAAGAAATCACGCTTGAATAACTGCTTGAATTTTTCAACGGCATCTTCATTGCTTTCTTCTTCCTCATTATCAGATTTGCCTGCAAGCTGCTGATAAAGGGAGAAATACACCTCATAGGAGGATATTGTTGAAGGATTGTCCTTTGAGAAATTGACCTTATGAATAGTTTTTTTCAGCGGTGAAAAATCCTGCTGAATAGACTGATCCACAAGAATATTTCTATCAGCAAGGTAAAGAACCTTGTGTTTCATTCCACATTTGAGCAGACGATACACTATCTGAAAGGCAGTATAGGTCTTTCCGGTTCCTGTTGCCATAACAAGAAGCAGTCGCTGTTGTCCTCTTGCTATTGCATAAAGCGTTTTGTTTACAGCTATTCTCTGATAGTATCTCGGTGAATAAGTGTTCAGACTTGTATAGAACGGCTGATTAAGGATCTTCTCCTCATCATCACTAAATCCCTTGCAGCCGTTGGATTCTCTTTTGAAACGCAGATACAGCTCATCGGGAGCAGGAAAGTCAACCATTGGAATTTCACGCTCTGTGCCCATAAGCATATCATGCTCCATAAAAGCATCACCATTTGAACTATATGCAAACGGAAGGTCAAGCGTTTTTGCATACTCTATAGCTTGCTGCATTCCATAAGATACAGAATGGTTATTGTCTTTTGCTTCAACGATTGCAATCGGATTATTGGCGTTGATATAGAGAATATAGTCGGCCTTCTTTGGCTTTTCTCTGTGAGTGATGTTTCCATGAATATTGATTTTACCATCGGTAAACTTGACCTGAGTTTCCATGGTGATCTTATCTTTCCAGCCTCTGTTAAGCAGTGCGGGAGTAATGTAATTGAGCTTAATATCTTCTTCGGTCATATCTTTTTTGTTGATAATTGGCATAAACTGTCGGCACCTCACTTCCGATAAGTGAATATTATGAGAAGTAAATACTTATAATTTATATAATTATACCATATTCACATTTGAAAATCAAGGATTATTTGGTTACGGAAACAAAAATGAAACTAAAATCGAGCTGGATAATTATTATCTGACCCGGAGAATAAAAATATATTTGAAAAAATGATTATTTGTAACCTTGATTTCAATTCTTATCTGTATCCTTTTCGTCCCTAATCTGATCGCACAGCTCATCAGCACAGTTCTGAATATCCTGAATCATATTATGAATCTTTGCCCTGTACTTGTTGATTTCTGTATCGGGACTGTCATCATTAACACTGTTCTTCAAAGCAAGAGCCTTTTTGCGTGCTTCCTTGAAATATTCATCAAATTCAGCCAGCTTGTCAGGATCCTTTTTGAGTTTACGTTTCAGATTGTTGCCCGTGGTGTAGAAAATGTCATAGGTTCTCTGAACATCGCTCTTTGCGTTTCGTTCACGGACTTCCTTTGTCCATTCATTCTTGTTCGCAAGCCTGCACTCCTCGGAGCAGAAATTGCTTTCTGTTTGTTTAACCTTTACAACGAGCTTGTGGCAGATAGGGCAGTTGGTGATAATGCGGTTTGATTGCTTGAGAATATCGCAGTAAATTCGCAAAACAGCAAGAAAAGAATCTTCCGCAACATATCCCGTCTGCCACGTTCCGTTATTATGGGTGTAGTAAACGTGGATAGTCAGATCCGTAGGAGCATCGTTCAGCTGTTCGGGAATATTCCAATATCTCACGTTGCTGTCATCAAGTGTAGGCAGATTACGGAATGGGAGCAGCATATCGGATACACAAGTGTTGAACTGCTCCGCAAATCGAGCAGCAGATTTTTTCATAGCTGAAATGAGCAGGTGCCACTCCGCACTCAACGTCTTGTGGTTGTACTCATAGTTTGTCAGAATCGAAAATATCATAAAGTTAAGTATCATGTTGCCCTTGCCGGAATCGTCATATATTTCGGTGAGGGCATTTTTGTATTCTTCCGCAGACTTGTTGCCTTGCCCTTCGCTGATTATCCCACAAAGACCATTTGAACATTCAGCCATAATGTCCATTCTGCTGTCGCAGTCACCTTTGGCAAGCTCATTCATATCATCAACAAGGCTGCCGAGCTTACGGGTGCGTACATCAATTTCATCGGAAGTAATTCCCATGGTAAAATAGCTTTTCAGATTATCAGGATTTCCGATAGCTATAACTTCTCTTTCATGCGGCACGTCAAAGCTAACCCCGATAGCAGCGGTTCTATTTTGTGCGTTTATGTTTCGAATGTTCATGTCATTCCTCCTGTTCATTCTGAATGTGTATCATATATCCATTATATCATATTATACCGCAATATGCCAGATAAGTCAAACAAAATCAATGGAATTTGCGTGACATAAAA
>CALBHM010000099.1 GCA_937892835.1 uncultured Ruminococcus sp.
TTAAATTCATTCGCCTGCGCCTTAATAAACTCGGCAGGATGAATATTTTCGATAACCTCTATTCTATCAGCAAGGGACGGAAATTTTTTCAAAAAAGCGGCTTCAACACTCTCGGAAATTGCAATTATTTTATCATATGCCGACCACATTTTAAGCTCGGATTCAACATCAATTTCAATAAAAGAATAGTCGGTATGGATCCATGCGATTTTTTTCTTCGCCTTGGTTTTCTCCGCCGCAAAATAATGAGGAGTCAAAAAACTGATTACCAAGTCATATTCCTTTTCGGATATCCTCGGCATATGGTGCACCGTGTATTTGTGGCTGTATTCGATAAAGACATATTCGCTGCTTTTAAAGCCATGTGCAGTCACAAACTCCGCCGCTTTTTTCTTGCCCTCAAGCCGGCCGAGCGCAACACCGAATGCACCTTTTTTTATAACATCGGCAAGCGGTACGGCAAGCGAAGAATACTTCTTATTTTCAAGTAAAAGCTTGACTCTCTCGGGGATATATTGCATCAATTCACCCGTATGGCGCAGGAGAAAAAGCTCAACATTGTATTCATTATAATCAAATGCACCGAGAAGCCCGAGCAGCGCTCTTTCGGCTCCGCCTATCTCCATACAATGGCTGACTATAAGCACGTTTTTCATGCCGCACCTCCGATACCCGAAAATAGAAACACAATCCGAATATATAAATTTTATTATACTTATTTAACAGCATAAAGTCAATGAATGTTTCGACATATTTTTTATTTTTTTTGCCCATAGAACATATTTGCTGTTTTACTCAAAAAAATCCCGTAAAAACGTGATATTCCAAGTTCAAATATATTGACTTTTCCAAATGATTTTGATAGTATAAATTGATTTAGATTTTTTAAAGCAAAGGAAGTATCATATGCTTTTGGACAAAACAATTCATATTCCCGATTTGGGAGATATAGGCGCAGACAGCGGCTTTCATGTTCTCGATACAACTGAGGACGGAAAGTTTTCAGTCGGCAAAAACGGCGTTGTTGATATCGTCTCAACAGGCGACAGCAAGGTTGAGTTCGTTTCCTTCGGCTCACACACCCTCGCTTGCGTAAAATCGGCAATCGCATACCCCGTTTATTATCCCGTTGCACCCGTTACTCTTGAAAAACCCGTTAAGGCTGTTCTTATGGATCTCGACGGCACAACGGTTCGCAGTGAGGAATTCTGGATTTGGATAATTCAGATGAGCATTGCAAGCCTCCTCGGCAACCCGAAGTTTGAGCTTGAAGAAGCCGACCTTCCGTTTGTTTCCGGTCACTCGGTGTCCGAACATCTTCAGTATTGCATTGACAAGTACTGCCCGGGCGCATCGCTCGATAAGGCTCGTGATTTCTACTTTGAGCATACTCACAGAGAGATGGAAGAGATCATGGCCGGCAGGGGTAAGGACGGCGCATTCACTCCGACAGAGGGCGTTAAGGATTTCCTCTATGAGCTTAAGGACATGGGCGTTAAAATCGGTCTCGTTACCTCAGGCCTTTATGAAAAGGCTTGGCCGGAAATTCTCTCGGCATTCAAGACCCTCGGCATGGGCGACCCGAAGGATTTCTACGATGCAATCATTTCCGCCGGATTCCCGCTCAGAAAAGGTTCGGTCGGTACTCTCGGCGAGCTTTCTCCGAAGCCGCATCCGTGGCTCTATTCCGAAACCTCAATCGTAGGTCTCGGCGAGGCTTTTGCGGACCGCAACCACGTTGTTGGCATTGAGGACAGCGGCGCAGGCGTTTGCTCCGTTCGTCTTGCAGGCTACACAACCATTGGTATCGCAGGCGGCAACATCGTTGACAGCGGAACAAAGGCTGTTTGTAATTATTACGAGAACAGCTTTGCCGATATTTTAAAAATTATAAAGGGATGATTTAATTGAAGAAAAGGATCACTTCCGAAAAGCTTGTTCACGCAGTAAGCTTTGCTCTTTTTGTTCTCATGCTGACCGAGGCATACCTTGTTCATGAGGACGAGATCAAGGCGAGTGTCGCAAGGCTCAAAACAATCATCGAGAATAAAAACAAAACAAATGAAACCGAAGTCACCGAACAGCCGGAAGCTTCGGAAAAAGGAGAACAGACAGATGGACAACAAACCGCAGAAGATTAACTGCCATTTTATCTCTAACACCCACTGGGACAGAGAATGGCGTTTTTCGGCAAGAAGAACTCAGTACATGCTCGGCTATATGCTCGACATGCTGACGGATATACTTGACAAATATCCCGAATACAGACATTTCCATCTTGACTCTCAGACTATGCCTATTCAGGACTACCTCGAGGCATATCCCGAGAAGAAAGAGCTTATGAAAAAATACATATCCGAGGGCCGCATCGGTGTCGGCCCCTGGTTCTGCCTTCCCGATGAATTCACCGTCGGCGGCGAGTCGCTTATCCGTAACCTCCTTCTCGGTCACAGAATCGGCAAGGAAATGGGCGGCATAAGCAAGACAGGCTATTCACCGTTTGGCTGGGGTCAGATTTCTCAGCTGCCGCAGATTTACGCAGGATTTGACATTCACTTTGCATCATTCTATCGTGGAATCAACGAGTATTGCGCTCCGAAGTCGGAGTTCTATTGGGAAAGTCCCGACGGAACAAGAATTTACGCTTCACGTCTCGGTAAGCGTCCTCGTTACAACATTTGGTATATCGTTCAGCGTCCTGTTTATTACAATCAGCAGAACGAAAACAACCGTGACATGGTATGGAACGACAACAACGGTATATTCAAGTTCATTGATTCCGAGAACAAGAACCTTGACTATCAGTATGCTCACCCGTTCTATGAGTATCACAAGGAGAACATCAAGCCCCGTGCAGAACAGGCAATAAAGGAGCAGGACAACGACTGGACAACATCTCACCGCTTCTGGTCACTCGGACATGATTCATCATGTCCCGATGCCCGTGAGGTTGAGATGATCAAAGACCTCGACGCAGCTCTCCCGAACGCAGTTGTTTATCACAGCTCGCTTAAGGAGATGGAGCAGGGCATCATTGACGAATTTGACCCGAACTCACCGGTTCTTAAGGGTGAAATGCGTGACCCGTACACCAAGGGCAGCGTCAGCAGCATGATGGGCTGGATCATTTCCGCGAGAACATACGTTAAGCAGGCTAACTTTAAGACAGAAACTCAGCTTCAGAATTATGCAGAGCCGATGGCAGTTTTTGCAGCACTCAGCGGAGCACCGTATCAGAAGAATTTTATCGACCTTTCATATAACTATCTCCTTCAGAACCACGGCCATGACAGCATCGGCGCATGCGGACGTGACGTAGTTTACGAGGATGTCATCTATCGTTACAGACAGTCGAGAGAGCTTTCAAACTGCGTTTATGAGCGTGCATTTATGGACGTTGCAGGCGATATTAAGCTTGACGGATTTAGCCGTGATGACGCAGCAATCGTTGTATTTAACCCGGCTCCGTTCAAGAGAAGCGAAGCGGTCAAGATGACAGTTGAGCTTCCGGCAGAGTGGAAAGCAGACAGCTTCAAGATTACCGATCCGGACGGAACAGTTCTCACCTATCAGGTAATTACAACCAACAAGAACTCCGCTCAGATCATTCAGAATCCGAACGACGTCGCTAACGTTCTTCATACTCAGCAGTACACTATTGAGCTTGACGTTAAGGACGTTCCGGCTATGGGTTATAAAACTCTCAAGCTTCAACCGCTCTATCATGTCCGTGCAACAACTCCGAAGACCATGCTCAAGAGAAATCAGGTTATGGAGAACGAATACCTCAGAGTTTCGTTCAATTCCAACGGTACTTATAATGTTCTCGACAAGGAGAACGGCAAGAGCTACGAGGGACTCGGATATTTCAAGGATACAGGCGAAATCGGCAACCCGTGGGAGCATTTCACCCCGGAGAACGACGAAACCTTTACAACTCTTAACGAAAACGCCAAAATCACTCTTCTCCATGAGGGTGAGCTTGCCGTTTCATACAAGGTAGCTATTGACTGGGCACTTCCCGAGGGAAGAAATCCGGACGAAAAGACACGTTCGAAGCACCTCAACCCCTGCAAGATCGAGAGCATTATCACATTGAAGAAAGGCTCACGTTATCTTGAAGTTGAAACAACTATTGACAATCAGAGCGAGGACCACTACCTCCAGGTAGCATTCCCGACCGATATCAAGTCAGAATTCTCCTATGCTCAGGGTCAGTTTGACGTTGTTAAGCGTCCCGTTGCAAAGCTTGACTATTCGCTTTATGACGAGATCCCGATGACCGAGCAGCCGATGAACTCCTTCGTTGACGTAACAGACGGCAAGGTCGGCGCAGCTCTCCTTAACACAGGTCTTAAGGCATACGAAGCCTCCGATGATGAGTGCGGTACGGTTTACCTTTCCCTTCTCCGTGCTTTCCCGCTTCGTATCTGTGTTACAAGCGATATGCAGGATTACAGCGCAAGCGACAAAGGCTCACAGTGCATTGGCAAGAACACCTATCGTTATGCATTCATGCCGCATAAGGGCGACTGGGAGGACGGCAACGTTTGGGGCGAGAGCGAGAGATTCAATCTTGCTTTCGGCGTAGCACAGCTTGCTCCGACAGACCACGGCAAGAACGACCTTGTTCACTCATTCCTTGAACTCGGAACAGAAAAGCTCAATGTCAGCGGCATTAAGCAGAGCGAGGACGGCACAGGCTATGTTGTTCGTCTCTTTAACCCGTCAGACAAAACCGTCAAGACAAACATTCGTCTCAACGGCGGCATCGCTCCGATTGAGAAGGCACAGTCTCCTGTCGAAAGACAGCAGGCGGAATTTGAACTTCCGCCGTATTCCGGCAAGAAATGGAGCGAGGTTAAGCTCGTAAGTCTTGAGGAAAAGGACGTTGCTCCGCTCACGGTTGACGAAAACGGCTTTGCAGACTTTGAAATCACAGGCAAAAAGATTCTTACAATTAAATTTGTCGGCTGATAATTTATAACTGAGGGGACGCCATTAGTCCGGCGTTCTCTCGGGCAAGTCGATTGCCCGAATTTGAGGATAAATCAAAAATGAAACATCTACGGAAATTTATGTTTACGGCGGCGGCTCTGTTCGCTGTCCTCAGCGTTATTTTCCTTATTTCACATATTCATCACGATAATCGCTATTCTTTCACATGCTTTATCACTTTTTTGACCTGCTTCTATCATTTCGCATACAGAATTCTTGTTTCGAAATTTGTTTCGCAAAAGCAAGCGAACTTCAATTACCGAAACGGTTGGTTTGCTCCCAAAAAATTTGAAGAACCTATTTTTAAGGCGCTCCGGGTAAAACGTTGGAAAGAAAAGCTTCCGAATCTCCTGCCTCAGACCTCCTCTGCAAAGGATTTTCCGGTGGAAACGCTCATTAACGAAACCTGTTCGGTTGAAGTTATTCACGAAATCAATATTGTGATCAGCTTCGTACCGTTCATTGTTTCGCTGTTCTACAGTGAGCACGAATGGATTTTCCTTGTTTCAGGATTGGTTACGGCTCTGTTTGACCTGTGCTTCGTTATTTTCCACAGGCATTTCAGACCGAGATTGATTAAATTGTTGAATGCAAAAGCATAAAAGACATCGGACATTTTTCTTTGTCCGGTGTCTTTTTCATAATCTTATATTGACAAATCAGCTATTATTGCATATAATAAAGATACAAAGGGTGGCACTACCGATAGACGGTTACGCCCTCGAATGATTAGTTAAAGAATAACCGCTCGTTTTCTCAGGACAGGGCGGTTATTTCTTTTTATATGCAAGAACTGCAACAAAAACAGTTACCAATCCGATAATTACAAGTGCGAATGTGAATAAATTCTCATATGTAACATATTGCATAATGTCACCCCCTTACGAGGGCAAAGAGTGTAACCGCCTACCGCATTGGTAGTGCCACAATAGCATTATATATGTCATGCTTAATTTTGTCAATCTTCTCTGTAATAGATTTTATTTACTGCCGATTCATAGGTTTTTCTCGAGGCAAACCAGTTGTACGCCGTCAATGCCGTTAAAAACGCACGGAACGATTGAAACCTCGGTGTAGCCAAGCTTTTTATAAAGATTGCGTGCGGCAGTATTTTTCGCATTGGTGTCCATTCTGAGATACGGGCAGCCGTTTTCAAGCGCATATTTTTCATAGAAATCAACAAATGCCGTTCCGTAGCCCTTGCCCTTTATTTTCGGCGAAACAACAAGTGCATGGAGCACCATAACTTTATCATCAGGTACATCAACGGTCCATGACGCATCGGCATATTCCGGCACTTGTTG
>CALBHM010000100.1 GCA_937892835.1 uncultured Ruminococcus sp.
GCTCAATGGGCGTTGAGGGCGAAAACCTTGACGGAGTGCTCGGTGGAATCGACTTCCTGCGCTCCGTTGCGATGAAAGATCCTGTTGATATCGGCAAAAAGGTAGCCGTTATCGGTGGTGGCAACACGGCGATGGACGCTTGCCGCTCGGCTGTAAGGCTCGGTGCTCAAGAGGTTTATGTTATCTACAGAAGAACGAGAGCCGAAATGCCGGCCGAAAAGGTTGAGATAGACGAGGCGGAGGAAGAGGGAGTAGTTTACAAATTCCTTTGCAATCCGTCGGAGATCATAGGCGAAAACGGCAGGGTAAAGGCTGTTAAGCTTCAGAAAATGAAGCTCGGCGAGCCAGATGCAGGCGGACGCCGCAGACCTGTTCCGATCGAGGGCGAGTTTGAAACGATTGAGCTTGATACGGTTATCATGGCAATCGGCCAGAAGATAAACATCAATGGCTTTGAACAGCTTGAATTGACAAACAGGGGCAACATTGCCGCAGATGAAAAGTCGTTCAGAACCTCGATTGACGGTATTTTTGCCGTTGGTGATGCGACGAACAGGGGAGCTTCAATCACAATCGAAGCGATAGGTGAGGCACAGAAGGCTTCCGAGGTCGTTGACAGATATCTCCACGGCGAAAATGTCGGCTATAAAAAGCCGTTCGTTGTCGAAAAGACTGTTACTGCCGCAGATCTTGCAGACAGAGAAAAGTGTGCAAGGGCGAAGATGCCGCAGCGTTCTCCCGAGGAGAGAAAACACGATTTTGATGAAATTAATCTGGGCTTCACTCCCGAGCAGGCAATAAACGAAGCCAAACGCTGCTTACAGTGCGGCTGCCATGATTATCACGAATGCAAGCTCATAAGATATGCTAATCAATATGATGTTCACCCCGAGCGTTTTGCCGGCGATAAGCATAACTGCCCCAAGGAGCAGAAGCTTGTTTGCATCGAAAGAGATCAGAACAAGTGTATTCTTTGTAATCTTTGCGTTCGTGTTTGTGACGAGGAGGTCGGCAAGGGCGTTCTCGGACTTGTAGGACGTGGATTCACAACGGTTATCAAGCCTGAATTTAATTCCGAAGAGACCGTTGAATTCTGCAAGAACTGCCGCAAGTGTGTTGAAGCTTGCCCGACGGGTGCGTTAAAATCATTGTAAAAATGTTGTAATACTGAATTTTTATACAAATTTCAACCGGGAAGCTGAAAAAAGTTTCCCGGTTGTCAATATTTTTTATGACGATAAAAAATGAGCTGAAATGAGAAAAACAGAGCATTTCGGAGAAAAAAAGAGTATTTCAAAAATCATTCGAAAAAACTGATGATTTCATGCAGAAAATTTGTAAAAAAATGTTGACATTTGCGAATTTCTGCACTATAGTATATATCAATATCGAAAGGAAAAATTTATTTGTATATTTCCGACTGATATTTATACCGTATTCGGTAAAGAGAGGGGCTGCATAATTGAAAGACAACGTTATTATTGACCTTAGAAACATTTCGGTCAAGCTGGGAGATGCTCAGATACTTGAAAATCTCAGCATGTACATTCGAGACAAGGAATTTATCACCTTGTTAGGGCCTTCGGGCTGCGGAAAAACAACCACACTGCGCATTATTGCCGGATTCCTTGAACCAGACAGCGGAGAGGTTGTATTTGAGAATAAAGTTATCAATGGTGTACCGCCTCATAGGAGACAGGTTAACACCATTTTTCAGCGTTATGCGCTGTTTCCGCATTTGAATGTTTACGAGAACATTGCGTTCGGCCTTCGTGTCAAAAAGATGAAGGAAAAGGAGATCAGCGAGACGGTTAAGGAAATGCTTAACCTTGTCAACCTCAACGGCTTTGAAAGACGAAATATCAATTCTCTTTCGGGCGGTCAGCAGCAGCGTGTTGCCATTGCCCGTGCACTTGCCGTTAAGCCGAGGGTTCTCCTTCTTGACGAGCCGCTCGGTGCGCTAGATCTCAAGCTTCGCAAGGATATGCAGGTTGAGCTTAAAAACATTCAGCAGAGACTCGGTATAACGTTTATATATGTTACACACGATCAGGAGGAAGCTCTTTCTATGTCGGATACAGTCGTTGTTATGGACGGCGGCGTTATCCAGCAGATCGGCACTCCGCAGGACGTTTATAATGAACCCAAGAACGCATTTGTTGCCGACTTCATCGGCGAGAGTAATATCCTTGACGGTAAGATGCTTGAGGACTTCAAGTGCTCTTTTTCCGGCGCACAGTTCCAGTGCCTCGATAAGGGCTTCGGTATCGGCGAGTCTGTCGATGTTGTTGTTAGACCCGAGGATGTTGATATTGTTCCCGTTGAAAAGGGTATGCTCAGCGGAACGGTTACGTCCGTTACCTTCAAAGGTGTTCATTTTGAAATTATTGTTGATATCGGCGGCTTCAAGTGGATGATTCAGACGACGGATTACGAGCCTGTCGGAAAGAAAATCGGACTTGACATTGAGCCTGACGCTATCCATATCATGAAAAAATCCAAATATTCGGGACTGTACGGAGATTACAGCTCCTTCAGCGATGAACTGGAGCATCTTTCCGACATCGTTGAGGAGGAATGAGCCGTGAAAAAAAGGACTTTAACTCAGCGCCTTTGTGCCGCTCCTCATATTGTTTGGTCAGCGATATTCATCGTTGTTCCGCTTATAATGGTATTTTACTATGCCTTTACCGACAAGTCGGGCGCATTTACTCTTGACAACGTTACACGTCTGACCGATTACACAAGCACGTTTCTCCGTTCCTTGTGGTTCGGTATTGTTGCAACGCTTATTTGCCTTTTGATTGCTTATCCTTTGGCTTACATTCTTTCGAGAATGAATCTCAGAGCGCAGAGCACAATGGTAATGCTCGTCATGATTCCCATGTGGATGAACTTTCTTTTGAGAACCTATGCATGGATGACTCTGCTTGAGGATTCGGGCGTTATCAACAACATACTTATGAAGATTAACATCGGCCCTTTCCATATGATAAACACCTCGGGTGCGGTCATATTGGGAATGGTTTACAACTTCCTGCCTTATATGATTCTGCCGATTTATTCCGTCATGACGAAGCTTGACAACAGCCTTGTCGAGGCGGCGCAGGATCTTGGCGCAAACAGATTTCACGTTATCAAGGACGTTGTTTTTCCGTCAACGCTTTCCGGAGTTGTTTCGGGCATCACGATGGTCTTTGTTCCGTCGGTCAGCACCTTCTATATTTCTCAGAAGCTCGGCGGCGGCAGCTTTGCGCTTATCGGCGATATTATTGAAATGCAGTTCCAGGTTTCAAACAACTTCAATTTCGGTGCTGCACTTTCGCTTGTTCTTATGATTCTCATACTTATCTGTATGGCCGTTATGAATAAGTTTGGCGATACAGAGGAAGCGGGAGGTGTTGTGGCATGAAAAACAGTAAGCTTCACCCTGCATCCGGCATATATCTTGCGTTGGTTATGCTTTTCCTCTCCCTGCCGATATTCATGCTTATCGTGCTCTCGTTCAACGGAACGAACAGCACAAGCGTAATCCATGGCTTTTCTACAAAATGGTATGTTGAGCTTTTCAGAGACAGCGCAACAATTAATGCTTTGACGAACACTCTTATTCTCGCTGTCACTTCCGCTATTACAGCTACCGTTATCGGCACTCTCGCCGCAGTCGGCATCGACAAGATGAAAAAGGGTTTTGTTAAGTCGAGCGTTATGACCGTCACAAATATTCCGATGATGAATCCGGAAATCGTTACAGGTGTTTCGATGATGCTTCTTTTTGTATTTATCGGTTCAATTCTCGGTGCAAGCGGAGTCCTCGGATTTTGGACGCTTTTCATTGCTCATGTAACGTTCAGTCTGCCGTATGTTATTCTTAATGTTTTGCCAAAGCTCAAACAGACGGACGC
>CALBHM010000101.1 GCA_937892835.1 uncultured Ruminococcus sp.
AGCCGCGACGTGACCGAGCCGCAGCGAGACGCTGTCGGCGTAGCCGACTGAGGGGTTTTGAAAGAATTTGCTGAGATTTGTTTTAACCCCTCCGTCACTCCTTCGTCGTGCCTCCCCTGCAGGGGAGGCAAGGCAGACTGCAACTATAATAATCTTTATCAGACCTTCCCGTTGTAGCGAGGTGCGATAAAGGAACAATTCGTAGGGGTCGATGACCACATCGACCCAAGGTCAGAAGAAAAAATTCTCGACGCTCCCATGTGAGGGAGGCTGCTAAAATTTACCATTCACATATCAAACTTTCCGAGGTGAAATTATGAAGCGCATAACGCTTTTTGCCGGACATTACGGCAGCGGAAAAACGAATATTGCCGTCAATTATGCTTTTAAGCTGAGAAAGCAGGGACTTGAAGTGGCGGTTGCCGACCTTGATATCGTCAATCCATATTTCAGAACCAAGGACAGCGAAAAGGAGCTTAAGGAAGCCGGAATCAGGCTTATTTGCTCCGAATTTGCAAGCTCGAATGTCGATCTACCGTCGCTGCCTCAGGATATTTATTCCGTCATTGACGATCGCACCGAATATGCAGTCATGGATATCGGCGGCGATGACAGAGGTGCATATGCACTCGGCCGCTATTCGGAAAGTATCGTTCGTGAAAACGACTATGAAATGTACCTTGTAATAAACATGTACAGACCGCTTACGAGGGACGCTTACAGTACCCTTGAGGTCATGAACGAAATCGAAAAGGCCGCTTCAATGAAATTCACGGCTATAATTAATAACTCAAATCTCGGCGAAGAGACGACCGCTCAGGACGTTCTCGATTCGCTTAAGTATGCCGACGAGGTTTCAAAGCTTACGGGACTTCCCGTTGCGATGACGACCGTTAAAAAAACACTTTATAAAGAACTGTACGGAAAAGTGGACAATTTGCTGCCGCTCACCTTACAGGCGAAAATAAATTAGGAGGAAAGTCAAATGGCTAAAGTAACATTCAAAACAGACCTTTGCAAGGGCTGCGGACTTTGCGTGAATGCTTGTCCCAAGGGAATAGTTCATTTGTCAGAGACGACGTTGAACAACAAGGGACATCATCCCGCAGTTGTGACGGATCAGGAAAAGTGTATCGGATGCGCCTTTTGCGCAACAATGTGTCCCGATTGTGTAATTACGGTAGAGAGGTGAAGAAAATGTCAGATAAAGTTCTTATGAAAGGCAACGAAGCAATCGCCGAAGCTGCTATCAGAGCAGGCTGCCGCCATTACTTCGGTTATCCTATAACTCCGCAGACAGAGGTTGCCGCTTATATGTCAAAGCGTATGCCGAAGATCGGCGGAACATTTCTCCAGGCGGAGAGCGAAATCGCCGCTATCAATATGGTTATCGGCGTTTCATCAACAGGCAAGAGGGTTATGACCTCATCATCAAGCCCCGGAGTTTCGCTCAAGAGCGAGGGTATCTCATATCTTGCAGGCTGTGACCTTCCGGCACTCGTCGTCAACGTTCAGCGCGGCGGTCCGGGACTCGGCGGAATTCAGCCCTCACAATCCGACTATTGGCAGTCCACAAAGGGCGGCGGACACGGCGATTACCACAATATCGTCCTGGCTCCGGCTTCCGTTCAGGAAATGGCAAGCCTCACGGTCAAGGGTTTTGAGCTTGCTGACAAGTACAGAATGGTTGCAATGATCCTTGCCGACGGTACTATGGGTCAGATGATGGAGCCTGTTTCTCTCGACGTTGCCGAGGTCACTCCGGTTGAAAAACCGTGGGCGCTCACAGGTACAAAGTGCGAGAGAGAGCACAACATTGTCAATTCGCTTTACCTCAAGCCCGAGGAGCTTGAAATAAAGAACTTTGAGAGATATCAGAAGTACAAGACGATCGAAGAAAATGAAACAATGTACGAGGAATATCTCATGGAGGACGCCGAGGTTTGCGTCGTTGCGTTCGGCATCACCGCTCGTGTTGCAAAGAATGCGGTTAACGAGGCACGCAAGAGAGGCGTCAAGGTCGGCATGATAAGACCGATCACACTCTGGCCGTTCCCGACAAAGCCGCTCAAGGCCGCAGCCGAGAAGTGCAAGAGATTTATCACAGTTGAAATGAACATGGGTCAGATGATTGACGATGTAAGACTTGCGATCGGCGGAATGATCCCGACTCCCGAAGATGTTCTTTCGGCTATCATGTCAAACGGAGGTGCAGAATAATGTCAGTTGTATTTGAAAAACCGAAATCATTGACAGACGCAACGCTTCACTATTGTCCCGGCTGTACTCACGGTATTATCCACCGTCTTGTTGCCGAGGTAATTGATGAGCTTGGAATCGAGGGCGATACAATCGGTGTTGCATCGGTCGGCTGCTCTGTTATGGCATATAACTATTTCACATGTGACTTTGTTCAGGCGGCTCACGGCCGTGCTCCCGCCGTTGCAACAGGCGTTAAGAGAAGCGACCCGTCAAAGATTGTATTTACATATCAGGGCGACGGCGACCTTGCCGCTATCGGTACTGCCGAGACGGTTCATGCCGCTGCAAGACGTGAAAACATCACCGTTATTTTCGTTAACAACGCTATCTACGGTATGACAGGCGGTCAAATGGCTCCGACAACTCTTCCCGGCCAGGTTACTCAGACCTCTCCCTACGGCAGAGATGTTAATACGGTCGGTTATCCCGTTAAGGTATGCGAGCTTCTTTCAAACGTTGACGGTGCGGCTTATCTTGAGAGAGTTGCCGTCAACAACGTTAAGAATGTCAAGAACGCAAAGAAGGCTATCAAAAAGGCTTTCAAGAATCAGATAGAGGGCAAGGGTTTCTCGCTTGTTGAGGTTATTTCGACCTGCCCGACAAACTGGGGCATGACTCCGCAGAAGGCTCTTGATTGGGCTGAGGAGAATATGATTCCTTACTATCCTCTCGGCGTTTATAAGGATATCTATGCAAAGGAGGAAGAAAAATGAGCAACACTTGCAGAATGTTATTCGCAGGCTTCGGCGGACAGGGTATCTTGTTCGCAGGCAAATTCCTTGCATATAAAGGACTTATCGAGGGCAAGCAGGTAAGCTGGCTCCCGTCCTACGGCC
>CALBHM010000102.1 GCA_937892835.1 uncultured Ruminococcus sp.
GGGAAAGTGTACCGTTATGGGCAGTTACCCTCATAGGCAGTTTATTTATTACCGTTTTATCGTTCATTATGATTATGACAGTATACGGACGATTTTTTAAAATATATTTATATACTGCTATTGCTCCGGTGCCGTTATCGTCATTTGCAGGTGAGCCGTCGTCCTCCGTAGGAAAGAGTTTTGTTAAATCCTATGCGGCGGTATGCTTAGAGGGCGCAATTATTGTGCTCGGTTGTATAATCTTCTCGGTGTTTGCCGCTTCGCCGCCTGTTGTTGACGAGTCGGCTGCCGCTGTTAATCAGGTGTGGAGCTATGTAGGTGAATTGATATTCAATATGATCGTACTTGTCGGCACGGTAAAAATGAGTGACAGAGTTGTCAAAGAAATGATGGGACTGTAATTTAGGAAATAATAAAAGAATAATCGGTTAAACTATTATGGACATGCTGACACTTTAATATGGACATTGTATAATGTCTACGTATCGTATTCATGGACATAAAAATGTCCATAAACGAAAAGCTTGTATACGAATTACTCGGAGAATGTGACAGCCTTACAAATGCAGAACTTGCAACAAAAATCGGAAAAGGTGAAAAAACCGTTTACCGTGCAATAAAATCGCTTAAAGAAAACGGATATATTGTGCGTATGGGCTCTAATGCTTCGGGGTATTGGAAAGTGATAAAATAACTATATAACAAATTTATACAATAGCCATTGCAATTACTTGCGGTGGCTTTTTCTTTTAGATTGGAGGAATGTCATTGGAAGTAAAAATTAACAGAGAAATACGAGATTACAGCGAAGCGGTATATTTCGGGCTTAATCTTCGTCAGTTTGTATTTTCGGTACTTGCTTGCGGCGTTGCGGTAGGTTTGTACTTTCTTTTAAAACCGTTTTTCGGCATAGAAACACTCAGTTGGGTTTGCATTGTTGGTGCGGCGCCGTTTGCAGCTCTTGGATTTTTTAAATACCACGGTATGACAGCAGAGAAAGTTTTGTTTGCTTATATTAAGAGCGAAGTTCTGATGCCGAAGGAGCTAAAGTTTGTTTCGACGAACTATTATGACAGTATGGAAAGGGGAGATGAAATTGTTCGATCTCATAGGAATGATAAAAGAGAAAAGCGGACTCGATGAAATATTCGGTGACGGAATGAGCGTACCGAAATCTGTTCAGGATGTTATAAGGATTGATGCAGTATATTCGGACGGTATATTTATGACAGGAAAGGACAGATATTCTAAAACATTCAAATTTACCGATATAAATTATGCAGTATCAAGCAAAGAGGATAAAGAGTCGCATTTTCTTAAATACAGTGAAATACTTAACTCACTTGAAAATGGTATTTCAAGTCAGATTACGATAATAAACAGAAAACTTAAACAAAATGAATTAAAAGAAATTGCATTGCTGGAAAAAGCCAATGACAATAAGGATAAATACCGTAAAGAAATCAATGATATGCTCACAATGTTGGCAAACGGTGCAAATGCTATTGTTCAGGATAAATATGTAACACTCACAATTCAGAAAAAGACAGTTGAAGAAGCGAGAGGTCACTTTAACCGTGTGGGTGCAGACCTGATTGCACATTTTTCAAGACTTGGTTCAAAATGCACCGAACTTGATTTAACAGAAAGACTTCGTATTATACACGATTTTTGCAGACCCGAAGAAGCTGCAGATTATCATTTTGATTTAAGAGATACTATGAGAAAAGGGCAGAGTTTTAAGGACTACATTTCACCGGATGGGTTTGAGTTTAAATCCGATTATTTTAAAATCGGTAACAGATTCGGGAGAGTCCTTTTTATACGTGACTATCCGTCGTTTGTAAAGGATAGAGTAGTGTGGGACCTTACCGATACAAGCAGAAATATGATATTCAATTATGATATCGTACCTGTTTCAACCGAAGAAGCCCAAAAGTTTGGAGAAAAACAGGCGTTAGGGATAGAGACCAATATAACGAATTATCAAAGAAAACAAAACGCAAACAACAATTACACTTCCGTTATTCCCTATGATATGGAACAGCAGAGAAAGGAAGTAAGAGAGTTTCTTGATGACCTGACAACCCGTGATCAAAAGATGTTCAAGGTTATAATTACGGTTATGCACACAGCCGATACATTTAAACAGCTTAACAGCGATACAGAAGCAATACAGGCAATGGGCAGAAATCATATGTGTCAGATAGGTATCTTAAAATATCAACAGCTCGAGGGATTTAATGCTACACTTCCGATAGGAATAAACAAAATAGAAGCAAGGCGAACTCTTACCACAGAGAGCCTTGCTGTTTTTATGCCGTTTAAAGTTCAGGAAATCCAACATGACGGCGGCGTATTTCAGGGCGTCAACGTCATATCGAAAAATATGATTATTGTAAACAGAAAATATCTGCTCAACGGTAATTGCTTTATTCTCGGTGTATCCGGTTCGGGTAAATCATTCACCGCAAAGGAAGAAATGGTAAATCTCCTTCTTTCAACCGATGCAGATGTTATGATAATCGATCCGGAACGTGAATACTCCGCTCTTGTTGAAGCAATGGACGGACAAGTCATTGAGCTTTCTGCAAAAAGTAAAAATCATATCAACTGCCTTGATATAAACAAAGAATATGCCGACGGAGCAAGTCCCATTGCATTTAAAGCCGAATTTGTATTATCTTTGTTTGAACAGGTTATCGGCAAAGGCGGAGTTAATGCAATTCAAAAATCCATTGTTGACCGTTGTCTTGCAAATGTATATAAAAACTATATCAAGAGGGGATATACGGGTAAAGTTCCGACTCTTGTTGATTTATGTAATGATTTAAAACAGCAGCCCGAAGCTGAAGCGCTTGAACTTGCTACTGCAATGGAACTGTTTGCCTCTGGTTCACACAGCACTTTCGCACAGAAAACAAATGTTAATGTTGAGAACAGACTTATATGCTACGACATACTTGAACTCGGCAGCCAGCTTATGCCTATCGGTATGCTTGTTGTTCTTGACAGTATTCTTAACCGTATAACCAAGAACCGTGCTGAGGGCAGAGAAACATACATTTTCATTGATGAAATTTATCTTCTCTTTCAACACGAATACTCGGCGAATTTTCTTTTTACACTTTGGAAACGAGTTCGTAAATACGGTGCATACTGCACGGGTATCACTCAAAACGTTGATGATCTTTTGCAAAGCCATACGGCACGAACAATGCTTGCAAACTCTGAGTTCATTATAATGCTCAATCAGGGCGGTACTGATAGAGAAGACCTTGCTAATCTTTTGCAGATTAGTGAAACTCAGATGACACATATTACAAATGTTGAAGTCGGTCACGGTCTTGTTAAAGTCGGTTCGGCACTGGTTCCTTTTGAAAGAAAATTCCCGAAAGATACAGAACTGTATAAGCTTATGTCAACTAAAGTCGGTGAACAGTAATGGAGAAAAAGATAAAAACCCGTGAAGTTATAAATGACATTAAAGTCCACAATGCGGCGGTTAATGTCGGAGACAAAATGAAAAATATCGGCATCAAAACAAAAGAGAAGATATCCGAAAACATTGAACCGAATGACAATACATCACCTGAACAGTATGCGGTCGATAAAGTGTCGGAGAAAATGAGAGCAGCTGCCGAAACTGTTGCGGTTGATTCAGAAAAAGTCAGTCGCAAAGTCGGCGGTGAAACCAAGACCAAGATTAAAGAAAAACGTGCAGAGAAAAAGGACGCCGTTAATAATCAGATTGATGATAGAGAGATAAATAAGCCTGATATGACGGACAACAAAAGTGATGATAAGTTACAAAACAAAGATAAAACGAACGACAAACATAAAAGTTATAAAAACAATCAGAAACAGAAAAACGACATTAAAACAAAATCGTGTAATGGACAGATAAAAGTCAATAATGATAAATCGACGATTAAAGAAAAGACATCGGTTTTGCCAAAAACTAAGCTACAGTCCGAACCGATTCTTGATGAAAAGAAAAAGCCTCGTCAAAGAAAGTTATCTCCGCCGAAAACCAAGGAAAAAGGTAATATAAAAAAGATAGGGTCGGAAAGGCAAAAGATTAAAACAGTAAGTAATGAAGCCAAGAAGATCAAGCAAACGAAGAAGAGTTTTGATAATACCTCAAAAAGTATCAAAACAGCTGAGAAATCTGTCAAGGCTACGAAAAACACAGCAAGTAAAACGGTTGAAACCGCAAAGAAAACAAAACAGGCGGCAAAAACCACCGTAAAGGTTGCCGATAAAACTGTTAAAACCACGGTCAGGATTGTTAAAGCAACAGGAAAAGCTATTGCTTCGGGCGTAAAAAGTATAGGAGCGATTATTGCAGCAGGAGGTATACCGGCTGTTGCTGTAATTATAATTATATGTCTGATCGGAGCGATTAGCGGAACTTGTTTTGGGATTTTCCTTGCAAACGATGAAACGACAGGTACCGAAAAAACTATGTCACAGGCTATATCCGAACTTACATCGGAGCATTATGCTAATATTACCGCTATGAAAACTTCATATTCCTATGATTTGCTCGAAGTGAAAGGAGACACTTCAATCAAGTGGAAAGATATTTTAGCGATCTATGCTATAAAAACAACCTCAGGCGAAGATCCGCTTGAGGTTGTTACACTTAATGAAGTTAAAATAAATTTGCTTCGTGAAATAATGAAAGAAATGAATAAAATATCCGGCGTTGTCACTCCTAAGTTGGTTGCTGAAATAAAGGTCACAGCCGATGACAATGGCAACTCGGTTAAGCAGACGGTTTATGTCACAAAGAAAGTTCTGAACATTTCTATTATTTATTTAGATGCGAAGCAGATGGCGTTAAAATACAAATTCAATGATGAACAAAATAAAATGTTAGATGAACTTATGGGCGAAGAATATGATGACTTATGGAATAAACTGATAGGGGACAGTGTGAAAAGCTATCCAAGCGGCGGTCCCTTTGTAGGAACAGGAATATTCGCTTGGCCGCTCACCGTTGACGGAACTATCACATCATATTTCGGAACAAGATCTGATCCGATAACGGGCGAAATTTCTACGCATGGAGGAACGGATATTGCCGCACCACAGGGTACTCCGATTCTTTCCGCTGCCGATGGTACAGTTGTAGCGGCAACATGGCACAACGGTTACGGCTACTATGTAAAGATAAAGCACAACATCACATATTCAACGCTTTACGGACATTGCTCGGAACTCCATGTTTCGACAGGACAAAAAGTAAAACAGGGTCAGTTGATTGCAAAAGTCGGTTCAACAGGATATTCTACCGGTCCGCATCTGCATTATGAAATTGTTCAAAATGGGGTTAGGGTTGATGCGTTGAAGTTTTATTTAAATAAGTCTTAACTCTTTAATATAACAGATGAATAGAAAGTCTCAAGATAATGTGAGGTTAAATTTTTGTTGATTCCGCATGATTTTTTACCGATTTAAAGATATATTCAATTCCATGAATACTTATTTGATTTTCAAAACGATTGACAAAAAATTTATCGGTATTTTTTTGTTCGCTCCTGATTTTTAACCTGTTCACAAGATTGTTCCATGTATCAGTATGTTTCATTTTACTTCGTTAGTCCACTTTTATTCTAATTTGTCCTTCGCGGCTGTTTCATAATACTGATTAGTAAGTTCAGACCGCAAAAAAGAGTCATTCATCAATTTAATAAAAGCATCTTTTGATTTTTTAGTATCCAATCTTATAGTTTGCCCATCATCACTATATTTGAATTTACCGGCTAATTGTCTTGTCGTTTTAGTAAACTGGATAATAGTTTCCTTAGGTATACCCAATTCAAATATAGGTGAAGTCTTTTTCACCTTTGAAAGTCTTCTTGCAAAAGAAAAATCTTCAACGGTGTCTCGTAGTACTTGTATGTCTTCAAGAATTCCTATAGCATCGATAGCTGTAATAGTTTCGTCGGCAGCTTTAGTAATAAGCTTGTTAAATTTCATATTTTGTGTCAACACCTTGATATCCAAAACATATATTTCTCCATCTACAGAGATAAGTTGAACATCTCCATTTAATCTAAGCATATCATCCTCAGACACAAGCTCAAAACGCTCTTTGCTTTTTTTGAGACCAAGCAAAAAACTATCTCTTTTGATAAGTGTAATGGAATAATGTTTTTTAAACAGCAAAACTCCCTCATCCATAGTGCCGATATAAATTATGTAGCCGTACAGATTTCTCAAATCATCTTCAATAAAATTGAATTTATCATACATGCTAACAGATGTTTTGATATTAAAGGATTGAAAAAGACTCAGCTCTTCAGGGTATTCACTATAGTCATAGTGGTAGATTGCATTCATTCTTTCATCATCAGTTGACAACTCACAAATCTCTATATTTTCATTAGCGATTATTGTGTCCTTAATAAAACCTTCAAAAAGAGTTCTAACCTCAGGCTCCGTCTTTTCATCCTCAAGATTAGCTAGTTTAAGTACAAAATCACCTTTTTGCTTCAGCAACATATAAACTTGTACCGCTGTATGTTTTGAAAAAATTGATTGAATTTTAGATTTTAAAACTTCAACTTCCATTATTTTATCTCCTTTGCAACCCAAACATATTTATCTAATTCTATCCATTTTATAGATTTATCTTTTGTTAATTTGCTTTTGGATATTAATATAATCCCATCTGGAGCATTTTCGCCTTTCATAGTAGCACGATATATCTTATAACCTAACAAAGCCAATGTTGGATTTCCGTAATACAAATCCATCTTAACGAAAATTGCACCTATTACAATAAGCAATATCAATAAAACCAATATATATCTGATATTGTCAAAATTAATACAGATTAATGGAATAATATATGTTGATAAAAAAGTCAAATACTCATAATTCTCGTTTTTAATTTCTACTATCTCGTATGGAGGATTACTTCCCCCACTCCACTCGTACTTTGTAAAAAAAGCCATCGATATACTTATAATTGATAAGCCTAGGGATATTATTGAGATAATATTTGCTTTTAGAGAGAGACTTATAATTTCTTTTAATGTTTCATCACCGGTAAACTCAGGCTTACGAATAGTCACTATTGTTATAAGGAGAAAAAGCAACCACAATGACATAAAATAGAATCTAATTTTTAGTTTTGTTTTCCTTTTTTCTTTATTCATTTGCAGATCCCCCTATCTTATCAACTAACTGCGCCGAAAAGGAAACAACGTTTTTTGATTCTTGGAAGAATACCCGCAACCTTACATTAATTGATGTATTAATAAGTGCCGGCATAAGAATTGCTGAGGCTTCAAATATTTCATTTAGCGATGTGATTTTTTCTGAACGTACAATTCTTATTCACGGCAAGGGACAAAAACAGAGACTTATCTACATATCCTGTAATGACACTTGGAATAATCCTTACCTGGTGGCTGAAAATCCGTAAAAGACGACCACCCAACGCGATAAGATATTTGTAAACCGTTTTGGTGAACAGTTGAGTATAGACGGCATTGAATACATATACAATTCTGCCCAAAGAGCCTATGGAATTACCAAAAATCAACCGTACACTATTTACGACACACATTTGCAACCAATCTACTCGTAAACTGAGCAGACTTGCGTTCTGCCTAAGAAATATTTGGACACAGTAGTGTGGCAACAACTTAAATATATACTTAAGTAACTACAAAAAGAAAACGACAAGTTTTGAACAAATATATTTACCGAAATAAACTATGATCATATTTACCCATACTATAATAAATAATTAAAATCAAAAATGTAATATAGAAAAAATATTATTTTACTCCATTTTATATACCAACAACATTAGTATTGTAAACTCTTTAAAACAAAAAATCATTATATTTGCAAAAATGCAATGAAATGTTGCAAATATGCAAGGCTTTAGAGCTTTTTGCAAATATTGTCGTAAAACTTTTAATTGATTATTATTGTCAGCATCATATTTTGAAACATCAACTGTTCCTTCCTGTTGAAATCATCCAGGAATATGTCCGCTATCACTTGTTTAGTGGCTTTTTCAGAAGTATCGATATCCCAACCACCTTTTTTATCGTAATCGTATCTTCTGCCATCGAGACATATGTTGAATTTGTTTTTATTTTCTGACATTTAAAAATTGTCCTTTTTATTTAAATTAAGCATAGTGGTAATGATGAAAGTCTTTTTGTGTTTATCATATTCCAATGAAAAATCACCATCATATTTTTTGATGGTCTTTTTTACACTTCTCAATCCAAATCCATGTAGTACTTTATTTTGCTTGGTTGTTATAGGTGTTCTAGTACTATCAAACTTTGGTTGTATGTCGCAACTGTTTGAAATTATGATTATTGAGTAGTTGTTTCTGAAATCAGTTTCCAATACAATGCTTTTTTCTTTTGAGTTTAGTGATGCTTCGATAGCATTATCCAAAAGATTGCCAAGAATGGTCACGGTATCGTGGTATTCTAATCCGGTGAGATTATTATTCTTTACATCAAAGGTGAATTTAATGTTGTGGATATTACATTCGGTGACATATTTATTAATGATAACATCAAGAATTCTGTTTCCACTATGGGAAACACTAATATGCTTTTCCAAGCTTTCAAGCATTTGAGAAACATAAGAATCTATTTCAGGATCTGCATTAAGATCTTTAATTGCTGAAATATGTTTGTGAGCATCATGAGCATATTCTCTTAGGTTATTGTTTTGCTTTTCTAATATATCATAATATATTATATCAGTTTTAATTTTGTCTTGTTCTTGTTGCAGAAGTAAAAGCTTATTTTCACGTTGTGCATTTGCTTGGACTAAGAAGAATACAAACAAAGTAGCAAACAATAGTATGGTGCTTACGAAACCAAGAACAATTTGGTTTCTAATTTCTAAATGTTGGTTTATACTTATATACCAAAAACAAATCACGGATATCAAGGTTATTATCGGAAAGATATAAAATGCCGAGGGGATTTTTATATCTTTCTTATCTTTTTGTGTGAACTTCAGCAAAAGCATTGTTAAAAGAAAATATATTACTTTACTTAAAATGACCTCAATAACAAGTAATGGTGTTTCGGATTGATAGTTGGTTAGATACAAGCTTGAGAGAGAAGATATGATGAAAATAACAATGTGCTCTAAAAATGTTGAAATTGCTACTAAAAGTACGGAGTAAAAAACTGCTTTTTTAGGTTTAAGCTTAAAAAAAAGAACGGAATGTAATATAGTGGCAGCAATCGAAAATGTAACATTTAACCAAGAAGTACTAAGACCAAATATGTTGATTAATGA
>CALBHM010000103.1 GCA_937892835.1 uncultured Ruminococcus sp.
AATTTCGTTGTGGTTAACCATAATGACAACAAAATCGGTATCCTCAAGAAATTTATCAAGATCATGATACTGATTCGGAACAACATCATGGGTAATGAACGGGTCGTAAACCTTGAGCGGAGCGGCAAGGTGACGCTCCTGATTCTCAAGAAGCTGCAATGTCGGTGATTCACGCATATCGTCAACGTTCTCTTTATACGTCAGGCCGTAAAGTCCGACTCTTGAAATGTCGGTCATGCCCTTTTCTTTCATAATTTCATAGATTCGGTTGAGAACAAACTCCGGCATACTGTCGTTGGTTTTCATCGACTCGTTGATAACATTCGTCAACGACGGATAGTCGCCTACAAGGAACCACGGGTCAACAGAAATACAGTGGCCGCCTACACCCGGGCCGGGCTGAAGAATGTTAACGCGAGGATGCATGTTGCAAATCTTGATGATTTCATAAACATCCATATTGTCATGGCGGCAAATCTTTGCAAGCTCGTTTGCGAATGCAATATTTACGGCACGGAACGTATTCTCAACAACCTTTGTCATCTCGGCTGTGCGGATATCGGTAACAACAATCTCGCCCTGACAGAAGCTTGCGTAGAGATTTTTAATCTTCTCGCCGATTTCTTTATCGTCGGCACCGATCGTTCTGTTGTTATGGAGAAGCTCATATACCATGTTGCCGGGAATGATTCTCTCGGGAGCATGAACCAAATTGATGTCCTTGCCTATCGTGAAGCCGTTTTCCTCAATAACGGGGCGAACATACTTGTCGATCGTTCCCGGGGAAACTGTAGACTCGATAACAACCGTTGCACCCTTGGGGCATACATCCATAACGCTCTTGACAGCGGCAACGACATAGCATGCGTCAACCTTTTTGGAGAACTTATCATACGGGGTCGGCACGGAAACGATATATGTGTCCGTCACCTGATATTCCGTTGTGAATTTGATTCCGGAATTGAGAGCGTCGGCAAAAAGCTCGTCCAAGCCCTTTTCCTTAAAGGTTGTTTTGCCGGCATTCAGAGTTGAAACAAGCTCCTTGTTATAATCTGTTCCTACTACCTCCACGCCGTGCGAAGCCATCATAAGTGCAGTAGGAAGTCCGATGTAGCCAAGTCCGATTACGTTAATCATTGTTTTCCTCTCCTTGTATATATGAATAGATATTTTTAATAACCGATTCCATCTTTTGCCATGAATATTTTTCACGATAAAGCTCGGTTTCTTTCTTCAAAATTTCTTCTCGACTCGATTGGTTTTCAATA
>CALBHM010000104.1 GCA_937892835.1 uncultured Ruminococcus sp.
GCTTTGCATAGTTTCAAAGAAGAAAGGTAAAGCGGCAGTTACTGCGGCTTTTGTTGCTATAATTCTGACGGCGGTTTCATTTGTTGTTCCGCTTGAAAATTATATTCACCCGTTTGATTCGGTTGAAAAGCTTTTTGCCTATAGATACCATGAAGAATTGATAACATATTTTGAATGTGACGAGGGCGTCGTATGTATCGCCGAGAGAAACAACGGCAGCAACGTCAATTATTGTTTCAACAAGGACGGTGACAAGCTTTTGCTTCCGTTTTCGCTTATGGACGATACTCAGCATCGTTCCAGCAAGTACGGAGTTTATCTGATTAAAAAATTTGAAAATCAAACGTTGGTTTTCACTCAGGTTGATGATTCGGCATATAACGGCAAGGTGTTCACAGACGGTGGAATGGGCTATTACTATTTTGTTGTAGACGGAAACTTCATTCCGGCACGCTTGACTTGCAACGGAGAAAAGGTTGTATTGGTATAAATAATTCCCGTATTTTTCAAAATATTTGAAGAATACGGGATTTTTCTTTAATAGTAAACAGAAAGGGGAAAACATTGAAAGCGATAGTAATCGGATGTCCCGGGAGCGGAAAAAGCACATTTGCGAAAGAACTGAGCGAAAACACGAACACACCGCTATTTTATCTTGACAGAATGAATTGGAGCAGCGATAAAACCGCTGTCTCGAGGGAGGTTTTTGATAAACAACTTTTGGGGGTTCTGCAAAGAGATGAGTGGATAATCGACGGAAATTATATGAGAACAATGGAAATGCGAATGGCAAAAGCCGATGTGATATATTTATTCGATTTGCCGACGGATATATGTATTGAAGGAGTTTGTGAACGTGTAGGCAAAGCACATGAAGACTTGCCGTGGATTGAGACAGAAGTTGATGATAAATTTATTAATTTTATAAAGGCTTTCAGAAATGAAAGCTTGCCGGAAATTAGTAAATTGAAAGAAAAATTTTCTGACAAAGAATGGGTTATTTTTAAGTCAAGAAAAGATGCAGAAAAATATTTAAAGACAATAAAAGAAAGACCGCAGAAAAATTAATTTCTGCGGTCATTTTTATAATGTTCTTAATCCTTTCGGATAGTGGTTCTTTGCTGTTTTGTTGACGGCTTTTGCTCCGCCTATCGGGCAGCCCTCAACCGTTACGGCGCACCAGCCCTTGCTGAACTCACATTCCACGGTTTCGCCGTGGATATATTTCTTTGCCTGCTCGGTGGTAAGTTCAATTTTTTGCCTAAATGATTTTCCCATCGCCGAGAAAAATTGATGATGCGGTTTAATGTAATTTTTTTGCAAGCTGCCGATCGTGACTCCGCAAGAAAAAGCTCCGTTCGGAACAGGAAAATCCGAATTAAAGTATACAAAATTTTCTTTATATTTTTTGACGGCATTTTTGTTGTAGCTTTTCAATGTTTCATCAAGAAAGTCGAAAATGATTTTTTGCTCATTTTTCGGAATATCCTTGAGTGCACATGGAGGAAATTCTTCAATTCCGAAAACGTCGGTCTTTCTCATCAATGCAATGAACTGACCCTCACCTTTTGCAACGTGCGGATAAAATCTGCGGCAGCGTGAAATATTTTTCTCTTTGCAGACGTCAAACATAATGCCGTCTGCCGTATATTTTTTTACGCTTTCCTTGACGTCAAGCAGTTCAAAGCTATCGTTCTCATTGAGAAACCAATCGACATTTTTTTCGTTCTCTTCAAGCGAAAAAGTGCAGGTCGAATAGAGCAAAAGTCCGCCGGGTTTAACAGTGGTTTTTATCTCATCAAGAATTTCACGCTGACGTTCGGCGCAATGCAAAACATTCTCGACGCTCCATTCATTTCGTGCATTTTCGTCTTTGCGGAACATACCCTCTCCGGAGCAGGGAGCGTCCACAATAACAAGGTCAAAAACATTATTATAAAGTGATGCGATTCTTCTTGCATCGGTGCAGGTCGTGATGACATTTTGAAATCCCATTCTTTCGATGTTGCCTGTCAGAGTTTTACACCTCGACGGGACTATCTCATTGGAAACAAGAACGCCGTCGGGATTTTGAGTCGCTGCCTGGGTTGATTTGCCGCCGGGAGAAGCGCAAAGGTCAAGAATGTTCCAGTTCGGCTGAATATCTACGCTTGCAACAGCCGCCATTGCCGACGGTTCCTGAATGTAAATCATTCCCGCATGATGATAAGGGTGATTACCGATTCCGTCGCAGGAAAAATAAAAACCGTTTTCTGCATACGGAATTTTTTCTCCGCCGAACGGATTTATTTTTTTAAAATCATCTTCACTTATTTTATTTGTATTCACTCTGAAAGAACGTATGGGATTCTCGGAATATGAGGCTTCAAATTTCTCATATTCTTCGCCCAAAATCGCCTTCATTCTGTTTGTAAAATCAATAGGTAACATAAATTTTTATCCTTATAAATTCGCTTCGATGTTAAACATACAAATGGAAAGTGCCGCAATCGCTGCGGTCTCGGTTCTAAGAATTCTTTTTCCGAGTGAAACAATTTCTCCGCCGTGCTCTTTTGCCTTTTCAATTTCCTTTTCCTCATATCCGCCCTCAGGTCCAATGAAAATACCTGCACTCATTTCGGGCCTTAATTCGTCGATTCTCTCTCGAAATTTTTTTAAACTGTCGGCACATTCATAGGGAACAAGGAGCATGTCGAGCGATTCGGCATATTGCAAAGCCTCGGCAAAAGTTATAACATTTTTAACCTCGGGAATTACCGTTCTGCCCGATTGCTTTGCCGCACTTTCGGCAATCGACTGCCAGCGCAAAAGCTTGCTTTTTTTCTTTTTGTCGTCGAGCTTAACCACACAGCGAGCCATTTCAACGGGGACGATTTCCGCCGCTCCAAGTTCAACTGCTTTTTGAATAATCAGTTCCATTTTGTCCGCTTTCGGCAGGCCCTGAAAAAGAACAAGGCGCACAGGAAGCTCATTGCTTTCAAGCTGACCCTTTTCGATATCGGCGATAACGCTATCTCCGATAAATTCACGAATCGAACAGCAATAGCTTGCTCCGTTTCCGTCATTGGCAATGAATTTTTCGCCCGGCTTCATTCGCAGAACATTTTTTATATGGTTAAAGTCGCCGCCTGTGATAACAACCTGCGAGCCCGAAATGCTCTCGGCGGGAACAAAGAAATGATACATAACGATCTCTCCAAAAAAGTTTTCGGTTAATTATATCATTTTATAAAGAAAAATGAAAGAATAATATTGACTTTTTTTCTATCTATGCTATAATTATTTATGCGGATCAGGCTGTGTGCCCCGCCTCGGATTGGCTCACCGTGTAAAAATTCAGAGCTTTTTATTTTTGCAGGAGTGGCGGAATCGGCAGACGCGCTAGATTCAGGTTCTAGTGAATGCAAGTTCATGAGGGTTCAAGTCCCTTCTCCTGCACCAAAAAGAAAAGTCGCACGAAGTGTGACTTTTTCTTTTTGTTCTCTTCGTTTTTCACTATGTCTTTTTTCACTATTCTCTAAATTCTGCGACTTTTTCGGAGAATAGTTAAGAGAGAAGAGAGAAAAGTTTCGGTGGCTTTGTATTGCAAATCATTAAAAAGTCAGAAGAAATTTAATTTGATTTAGTAGGGGCGTGCATTGCACGTCCGCCAAAGTAAGTTGAATTTAAAACGGACACAATGGTCGCCCCTACAAAATGAAACAGAGTTTTTATAAAAAATAAAGTTAGATGAAATTCTAAGATAAGAAGAAAATTTGTGGGCACCCCTGTAGGCAATGTCGTTAACTTAAGGGTTTTGTCAAAAAGTCTTGGGTCGATGTGGTCATCGACCCCTACGATAAGTTGAAAAAACACAGCTTATCTGTACCCGTTTTTATTTATAAAGAAAAAGTAAAAGATGAAAGAATAACCAAATTTTCGGAGGGTTTATTATGGCAAGAGAGACCTTGAAATCAAGGCTTGGATTTATCCTGCTTTCCGCCGGCTGTGCAATCGGCGTCGGAAATGTCTGGAAATTTCCGTATGTAGTCGGACAGAGCGGCGGCGGAGCATTTGTATTGATTTACATTTTGTTCCTTGTTATTCTCGGCTTACCTGTTATGACAATGGAGTTTGCAATCGGTCGAGCAAGTCAGAGATGTCCGGTTAAGGCTTATCAGGCACTCGAAAAAAAGGGGCAGAAATGGCATATTCACGGCGGCTTTGCGCTTGCCGGCTGCTATCTTTTAATGATGTTCTATACCACGGTTACAGGTTGGATGCTTCATTATTTTTATCTGAACGCATCGGGTAAGTTTACGGGTCTTGATTCAACCGCCGTCAGCGGCGAATTTGACAAAATGTTGGCTCAGCCGGGTACAATGACGGCATGGATGGCTGTCGTTGTTGTTGCATGTATCGCCGTTTGCATAATCGGACTGCAAAAGGGTCTTGAAAAAGTCACAAAAGTGATGATGATTGCTCTGCTGGCAATTATGCTTGCTCTTGCGGTTAACAGCGTTTTCATGGATGGCGCAAAAGAGGGCTTAAGCTTCTATCTTGTTCCGAATCTTGAAAGAATGAAAGAAGTCGGAATTGTTAACGTTATTGTAAGTGCAATGAATCAGGCGTTCTTCACACTGAGTCTCGGCATCGGCGCAATGGCGATTTTTGGCAGTTATATTGATAAATCACACAGCTTGCTCGGCGAATCCGTCAGAGTGGTTGTTCTTGACACTTTTGTTGCAATTACGGCAGGACTCATAATTTTCCCGGCTTGCTTCACATATAATGTTGATCAGGCGGCAGGGCCGAGCCTTATTTTTGTAACGCTCCCGAACATTTTTGCGAATATGCCGGGCGGACGTTTGTGGGGCAGCCTTTTCTTCCTGTTCATGTCATTTGCGGCACTTTCAACCGTTCTTGCCGTTTTTGAGAATATTATTTCCTGCGGTATGGAGCTTTTCGGCTGGAGCAGAAGAAAGTCCGGACTTATCAACATGGCGTTGATCCTTGCCTTGTCGCTTCCGTGCGTACTTGGTTTCAATATCCTCAGCGGAGTGAATATTCTCGGTGGCGGAATCATGGATTTTGAAGATTTCCTTGTCAGCAATATCCTCTTGCCGTTAGGCTCTCTTGTCTATCTCCTTTTCTGCGTTTCACGCTACGGTTGGGGATGGAATAATTTCAAGGCCGAGGCGAATGCGGGCCAGGGTATGAAAATAAAGGATTGGATGAGGGGATATCTCACCTATGTTCTTCCGATTATAATTCTTTTCATATTCGGATTCGGCATTTACAGCAAATTCTTTACAGCATAAAATTTAACAAAAAGGACGTCGATCGGTACAATGTATCGTTTGGCGTCCTTTTTGTTATAACACATTACAGAAAAGGAATTTTAAGCAAAGC
>CALBHM010000105.1 GCA_937892835.1 uncultured Ruminococcus sp.
ATTCCAGTCCTGAGCCTCTGTTCCGCCTGCACCTGCGTGGAAGGTGAGGATGGCATTCTTGCTGTCGTACTCGCCCGAGAGCAGAGTGCTGAGAGTCTGAGCGTCAAGCTCCTTGATAAAAGCGTCAACACTGTGCTGACACTCTTCAAGCATGTCGAGATCCTCTTCCTCGTCTGAAAGCTCGATCATAGTCAGATCGTCCTCATAGGTTGCCTTAAGATTTTCATATTTCTGAATTTTGTTTTTAAGCGATGCGATTTTCTGAAGAACGACCTGCGTTCCGGCAACGTCGTCCCAAAATCCGTTCTCGGCTGTCTTTGCTTCCAGCTCGGTAACAGTCTTTTTCATTTCTTCCAAACCGAGTGCTTCACCCAGTTCTTTGAGCTTATCTTCATATTCAAGCAAATGCAGTCTTAATTCTTCAAATTGTACCATTAGATTACCTCACAATACCATATACACATAGTTTTACTAATAGATTATATCGTAAAAATGGCTGTATGTAAAGAAAGATTTAAATAATATTTCCCAAAAAGTTCAAAAAAATGCTACAATATACTTGACTCTTGTGTTATAATAATACCGTCAAATATGAAAACTGGAGTAAATTGATGAATTATACAGGAAAAATTTGCGACGGTTGCAGAGAACCGCTTAAAGACGGCGACGATATTGTCGTTTGCCCGGTATGCGGAACACCTCAGCACCGAAGCTGTTACGAAAAAAATCATAAATGCGTCAATGAGTATCTCCACTCAACGGGCTTCACATGGACAGACCCCGAGGAAGAGAAGAGAAAGGCGGAGGCAGAGCAGGTCGCTCAACAGGAGCAAAGACCGCCTGAGCAGCAATCACCTTTCGTTCAGGCAACGCCGCAGAGCATGGAATCCGTGTTCATGCGCGGAGTGCTCTACGATCCGAAGGATGATATCGGCGGGGCAACGGTTGGCGAAGCTGCCGACTATATTCAGAATTCCGCTCCGAGATATATTTCCAAATTCATGAAGCAAAAGAAGAGCGGTAAGAAGCTCACATGGAATTGGGCGGCATTTTTCTTTGCGCCTTATTGGTTCTTTTACAGAAAACTTTACAAGGTCGGTGCAGTTTTTCTTGCACTCTCGGTTGCACTCAGCCTTGCAACGATTTCGCAGACCGAAAAGGTATACGGAGTTTATGAAAAAATGGTCTCAGTTCAGCAGGAGATAAACGAGCTTGTTAAGGGTAAGGAAGATCTCTCAGGCGAGGACAGTCAAAAGTTTGATAAGCTCTATGCCGAAGCGCAAAAGCTTACGAAGGCGGCAATCCCGACGCTTGCTATTATATTATTGATTCAAAAAGTCATTCCCAATACAATAGCGGCACTTATTGCAAACTATTTGCTCAAAAAAAGAATGCTCAGGGTTATCAGTCTTGCGCACGACGCATCGAAAGAACCTGATCTTATTAAGTATACAATAATGCGCAACGGCGGTGTTTCAGTTATTATGCCGATAATTGCAATCATGGTGGATAATTATCTGCCGAGTCTGCTGTTGAACATTGCATATAAAATAAATTTCTGATTTCAGGAGGACTTTTTATGAAAATCAAGAAAGCCATAATCCCAGCTGCAGGTCTCGGAACAAGAGTTCTGCCTGCATCAAAGGCAGTTCCGAAGGAGATGCTCAACATCGTTGACAAGCCGGCAATCCAGTACATTGTTGAGGAAGCTGCAGCGGCAGGCATTGAGGATATCCTCATAATCACAAACAGAGGCAAGGGTGTTATCGAGGATCATTTTGACCACAGCTACGAGCTTGAGGATAAGCTCGCAAAGAACCCGAGCAAGAAGAAGCTTTATGAGGATGTTCTTCACTGCTCAAACATTGCTAACGTTTATTTCCTTCGTCAGAAGGAAACAAAGGGTCTCGGTCACGCTATCATGTGTGCAAAGAGCTTTGTCGGCAACGAGCCTTTTGCTATTCTTTACGGCGATGACGTTATCATCAACAACGAATATCCCGTAACAAAGCAGCTTTGCGATGTTTTTGAAGCAACAGGCAAGGGCGTTGTAGGTGTTAAGGAAGTTCCGAGAAAGGACGTTCCTAAGTACTGCTCACTTGACGTAACACACCACGAGGACAACCCGAAGGTTATGGATGTTCACAACATCATCGAGAAGCCGACAGATGATCAGATCATGTCCTGCTATTCTATTCTCGGCCGTGTTGTTGCTCCGCCGCAGGTATTTGATTATCTCGCAGAGGACCTTGCAAATACTCCGGAAGGCGAGGAGCTTTATTTCACAGATACCCTTACCCGTCTCGGCAAGGAAGGCGACCTTCTTGCTCTTGATTTTGACGGAATCAGATATGATATGGGTAATAAGCTCGGCATCATGAAGGCTAACTGTGAGGTTGCTCTCAATCATGATGAAATCGGCGAAGACTTCAAGGCTTATATCAAGGACCTTGCAGCAAAGCTTTGATAAACATAATAAAATTAAGGCGTTCACTCTCATTTGAGGGCGAACGCCTTTTTCTGATATTTATATTTTAACATTCGCTTCTTTCAGCGAATTTGCAACCTGAACATCCGGACGAAGATAGTTCAGATAATAGTCACGGTTGTTTTTCTTCATTTCGTAGACCTTATCAGGATTGTCAAAAAGCATTTCAACGTGTTCCAAGCATTCGTCAACGCTTTCAAAGGCAAAATAATTTTTGCCAATCTCAAAATCTCCTGTTACCTCGTAGCAAAAGGATTCATTTATAATTGCACGAGAGGCAGCGATATACTCACCGGTTTTCCAGCCGATTGAACCGTGCAGACCCGTGCTGCCAATGCAAATGTCCGAGGCTTTCATTGTTTCAAGATAACAATCTCTCTTGGTAATTTTACCGGGCAGAATAAGCTCGGGACAAAGCTTTCTTGCAAGCTTGCTGTCATAGATTCCCGTGATTGAATTGTTCGGGTATTCCTTTTGAAGGGCCTTTACAATACCGATTCGCATTGAATTGACTTCATCAATATTTTTTGATGTGGTTTGCTTATCGCTCCAAAGACGGGTCATAAACAAAATTTTTTGCTTATCTTTTTTATTTGGAACGGCTTCAAATCGGTCATATGTGAAATACTTCAGCGGCTTTCTTCCCCTAAAAAAATTCACGGCTTCAAGCAGCCTTTTTGGGGAATTGCGATTGAAACAGTCGTTGCCGTTGCAAGTAGCAAGATAGTTGAAGCCCCACCGATATACTTTATCGGATTGTTCTTTAAAAAAGCTATGGTTAAGCTCGTCGGAAAAGCTGCGTTTAAAATAAAAATCGCAGGTTTTTATATATTTTTCAATTTCGTCAGGGTTGCGAAAATTATATCCGTCCGCCATATCGTATGCAAGACGTTTGCCGTCGGCAACAGCTTCCATAATACTCGCCGAGGGCAGATTGACATCTGTATTTATTTTTAACCGAAGCTTCCCTTGCTTTTCAAGCAGAATAAGCCCTGTCATAACCGAGCAAAGGTGCGGCGTTCTTGCGGGAATATTTATAGTTACGTCTGTCATACACAACCCTCCTATATAAAACTATTATAGCATATATTACGGCCTGATTCAATAAAAAGAGGGACAGCATAAATGATAATGCGTTGGCACATAGATTTTTTCTGAAAAATTTTCGTAAATTATTAGTGAGAAAAGTGTATGAAAAATGAAGAAAAAACGAGTATATGAGAGTTCGTGAATGATAAATTAAAAAATTGAGAAAAAGTTCTTGACTTAATCAAGGGGTTGTGTTAATATATTCGAGCAGTAAAAATTTATTTGGAGGTAAGTTTATGTCAACTTATATGCCTAAGTCGGGCGACATCGTCCGCAAGTGGTATGTGCTTGACGCAGCGGGAAAGCCGCTTGGCCGTGTTGCGGCTGAGGCTGCGGTTCTTCTCCGTGGTAAGCATAAGCCCCAGTTCGCTCCTCACGCAGACTGCGGCGATCACGTTATCATAATCAATGCTGAGAAGGTTGTTCTTACAGGCAACAAGCTCGATCAGAAAATGTACTATCATCACACCGGTTACATCGGCAACATGAAGAAGGTTAAGTACAGCACTCTTATGCGTACAAAGCCGACTTTTGCTGTTGAGAAGGCTGTTAAGGGTATGATCCCTGACACAACAATCGGCCGTGAAGCACTCACAAGACTTCGTGTATATGCAGGCGCAGATCATAAGCACGCTGCACAGAAGCCTGAAGAGTGGGCATTTTAATGAAGGGAGGCAACAATAATGTACGATTCTAATCCTTACTTCTACGGTACAGGCCGTAGAAAGAAATCAGTAGCTCGTGTTCGTGTTTATGCAGGTACGGGCAAGGTAACCATCAACGACAGAGACATTGATGATTATTTCGGACTTGAGACACTCAAGCTTATCGTTCGTCAGCCTCTCGAGCTTACAGGTACAACCGAGAAGTTCGATATCGTTTGCCGTGTTAACGGCGGCGGCGTAACAGGTCAGGCAGGTGCTATCCGTCACGGTCTTTCAAGAGCTCTTCTTCAGTATGACGAATCACTTCGTTCAGCTCTCAAGAAGGCAGGATTCCTCACTCGTGACCCGAGAATGAAGGAAAGAAAGAAGTACGGTCTCAAAGGCGCTCGTCGTGCACCGCAGTTCAGCAAGAGATAAATTTTATTTGTTATTTCAAGCCTCGAAAGAATCGCTCTTTCGGGGTTTTGTTTTTAACTGCGGTGTCCTCGCAGCAAAGCCGCTGCGGTCGCAGACTAAAAACAGTCCACTGGACTGTTTTCTTAACGCTGCGACAGTTCTCAAAGAGATAAAAATTTTATCTTGTTATTTCAAACCCCGGAAGAAGTGTTCTTTTGGGGTTTTTGTTTATAACTGCGGTGTCCTCGCAGTTGTTACACAGCTCAAAAAAATCCGCCGGATTTCTCCGACGGATTCTCTTTTTATTTAATTAAAAAATGTAACCGAAAAGAACCTTGATAAGTGCAAACGGAATATACTTGAGAGCCGAAGTGAATTTAACCCAGCCGCTGTTTTCCTGCGCATACATGTTGTAATGGTTCATTGCCATTTTGCTTGAACCGTAATAATCCTGCCACTGAACAATATGAGTTTCATATGTGGAGGTATCGTTTTCGTCAAGGTCAATAACTCGGAATCCCTTATCCTCGTTGCCGTAGCTTGAAAGAGTGAAGCCCGGAGTTGCAACAAGGTCAATTCCTTTGTAGTTTACTTCAAAGGAGTTGTTGTGGTCATGGCCAAAGAACATTGCAACAACATCGCCCCGGTCGACCATTGCGCCAAACTGCTTGCTTGGCCTCGTTCCCGGGCAGGGCCACTCCTTAAAATAGCCTGTCTTATAGTTCTCATCCTTGAATTTGTAGGTTTTGCCGTCTCTCTCCATTGAGTTCGGTGTGCCTGCCGGACACTCCTCGATGATATCGTAAATTTCTTTAACGATGATGTGCTGGAACACCATTGACGGAACGACCTTGCCGTCGTTCGCAGCTTTAAGCTCGTTTGATTTGTTCACATACCATTCAACCTGATCGTCATGAACATAGTCGTAACCGCCAAGCGCCTCGTCATATGAGTTTGAATCGAACATCCAGAGGTTATATGCAAGCTTGTAAGCGTTCTTTGAAGAATAGATCGGAATATTATGTGTGCCGCAGCCGTACATCTCGGGGTCTGCGTCGTAGCCAATGAAGCAGTCGTACTTCTGATACATATCAAGCTCCTCTTCCTTGGTGAGCTTGATGTTGTCATCGTCGTGGTTGCCGGGAACCATTGTTACAGGGATACCGTACTTCTCAAAGATAGACATGTACTCGTTTATCGCTTTCTTTGCAAGAGACTTGTCAATGGTGTGACAAATGTTTGTACCTGTTGAAGGACCTGCGAAGTTATCGCCTGTAAGAACGATGAGATCGGGTTTCTCGTTCTCGATTGCCGCTTTGAGAAAATCTTTAGCGACGGGATTGAGAACTGCGTTATCCTGAAGGTCTGCAATCTGCAAGATTCTGAATTTTCCGTCCTCATTGAAACGAAGTGCCGGGGAAGATTTTTCTGCAGAAATACCGACTGCAAAGGTTGCGAAAAGCATCACGGCCGCCACAAGGATTGAAAGTACTTTTTTCATGGTTTTGCTCCTTTGATAATATTGTCAAAAGCGTTGATGAAACGCTCTTGTACACTTTGGCACTTTGCATCTAACTTTATATTTTTATGCAGGAAATCGGATAAAACCGATCTGATCATTTCTATAAGACAACATGAAATGAAAATTCCAAACACACATATCAGCATATAAACGAACAGGAAACTGCTGTTTTCATATCTTGCCGGATTGAGCTTCCCCCATAAATCTCCGAGTATTAAATCGTTATTGTGAATAAGATAAACCGCAAACGTAAGAGAGGCAATGTAATTTATTGCTTTGCTAATCTTGGCATTTTTGAGGTGAATATCTTTAAAGATTAAAAACATCAGAATTGAAGAAATATAAACGAACACAGACGAATATTGAATCATTACGGTTGTGCTTTCCTTGAAAATATATGTATAAATCAAATTGCCCATTGAATTGTTCGTATTCTTCATCAAGTCCAAAAAGCTTACGCTTAACGGAATGAGCAATGCAGAAACAGCCAAGCCGACAAACTGCGTTAATTTAGATATTTTAGGGGGATAAATGCGTATATATGCTCCGGTCAAATAACAAATTATCGACCAAACAATATCGTATCCGCCGCCGAACGAAAGATATGGTATAACACTGTTTGATGGAAATAATGACGGGATTAAGCTGAATGTAACAAACAGGATCAGCATACCGATTGATGTTTTTGTTTTATCAAAGCTTAAGATTATTCTGTTCAAAAAAGGAGCCAAAAAGAGGATTAAAAGATAATTTGTAACAAACCAATATGAATTGGAAGTAAAGGGAAACAGTGCGGATAAAAAAGAATAACTAAAGGTTCGGTTCTTCATAAATAAAACGGCACACCAAAGTAGGGAATAAAATACCGTTTCCAGCCAAACATTTACGGCTCTGCTGAGCTTAAATTTGGAATTTATTAGAAAATATCCGCTTATAATGAAAAATATATTTACGCCGCACTGAGAAATGCCAAGAAAAAAGTTTGAAAAAAAATAATTGGCTGTCTGTTCTGCCGGATTTACATCGCCGAAAGAGAAAAAATGTATAGTTACAATCATGAGCATTGCTATAATTCTGAGCAATTCTATTCCGGCGTTTCTGCCTGCGGATTTTTTCATTCGGGACTCACTCCGTCTCGTATGTATGCTCACATACTTCATTTATTTTATCTCTCAACCTGAGGAAATCCTCGAGAGCCTGAGGCTTGTTGTTGGGATTGCGAAGCAGAGCTGCGGGGTGGAAAGTTCCCATCATAAGCACGCCGTTTTTTTCGATAAATTCACCGTGCTGCTTCGTAACCTTGAAATCGGGTCCGATAAGCCGCTGTGCGGAAATTCTTCCGACGCAAACGATGATTTTCGGACGCATAAGTCTGACCTGCTCTCTGAGCCATGTGATGCAAGCGTTTTGCTCCTCAGGCTTGGGGTCACGATTGTGCGGAGGTCTGCATTTGACCATGTTAGCAATGTAAATATTCTTCTTTCTATCCAGTCCGATTGCGTCGAGATACTTGTCCAGGAGCTGACCGCTTCTGCCGACAAAGGGTTCACCCTTGAGATCCTCCTGCTCACCCGGACCTTCGCCGATGAAAAGCACCTCGGCATTTTCATTTCCGACGCCGAAAAAATCCAGCTTCCAGGGTTTCTCAAGTCCGTTT
>CALBHM010000106.1 GCA_937892835.1 uncultured Ruminococcus sp.
GCATTCGGTCTTTCAATCGTTGCCGGTGCATATTCGATCGGCCACATTTCCGGCTGTCATGTTAATCCTGCGGTTTCTCTCGCAATGTTTATCAATGGCAAGCTTGATATAATCGACCTTATCGGCTACATCGTCTCTCAGGTTGCAGGTGCTTTTGCCGGCAGCGGATTGCTCCTGCTCATTACCAAAGAAACCACAATGACCGGATTCGGTTCAAACGGCTACGGCGACCTCAGCAGCGTCGGCATTTCCATGACGGGTGCAATTATCGTTGAGGTAATCCTCACTTTTGTTTTTGTTCTGACTATTCTCGGCGTAACATCAAGTGAAAAGTATTCCTCGGTTGCAGGCATTGTTATCGGCCTGACGCTTACATTTGTACACGTCATCGGAATTCCGCTCACCGGCACTTCTGTCAACCCGGCAAGAAGCCTTGCTCCGGCAGTTCTCGAGGGAGGTATCGCTCTCAATCAGGTATGGGTGTTCATCGTCGCTCCTCTCGCAGGTGCTGCATTGGCAGGAATTATTTTCAAATTCCTTTTCAAACCGAAAGAAGCATAACATATTTAATATATCGTATAAAAATTTTTGCACCTCCTCTTGAATGGTTCAAAGGGAGGTCGTTTTTTATGGTGGAGAGAATTAAAAAATCTCATTCATCCCCTTTCTGTTGATTTCATATTCGGAATGTGATAAAATAACCTCGGTGATTTTATGCTTAAGAAAAACGATGAAATATATCTGACGGTCAAGAGCTGCACTGTACAGGGCAGCGGCGTCTGTGACTATGACGGCATGACCGTTTTTGTCCGTGGAGCGGTAACGGGTGACCGTGTGCTTGCACATATTATTAAAGTTAAAAAGACCTATGCCGTCGGCATTATAAAAAAGCTTGTTCAGCGTTCGCCGATGAGAGCAAAGAACTTTTGTCCTATTGCCGAAAAATGCGGCGGCTGTTGCTTCGCTCATATAAAATATGAATCCGAGCTGGAAATCAAAGCACAGCAGGTTGCCGATAATTTTAAACGCCTCGGCAAGCTCGATATAACACCTGCTCCGATTATTCCTTCGCCCTCGGCTGAGCGATACAGAAACAAGGCACAGTACCCTGTCGGCTCAGACGGAAGGTTTGCAGCAATCGGTTTCTATGCACCGATGACGCACAGAATAATCGACTGCGCCGACTGTCTTTTACAGCCGAAAGAATTTGCAAAAATAATCGATATTTTCCGTGATTGGATTCGTGAGAAAAAGATAAGCGTTTATAATGAATTCGACGGTTCGGGAATAATACGACATATTTATATTCGCAAGGCAGTCGTTACAGGTCAGATAATGGTCTGCGTTGTCGCCAATTCCGACAGCGTTCCGCACACTGAAGCTTTAATTGAACAGCTCGAAGAAATTGACGGAATGACAAGCGTTATTCTGAACATAAACCGTGACAAGACAAATGTCGTGCTCGGCAAGGAGTGCAGAACACTCCGGGGAAGCGACTATATAACCGATGAGCTTTGCGGTTTAAAATTCAACCTCTCTCCCCTATCGTTTTATCAGGTCAACCATGACGGTGCAGAGATTCTTTATAACAAAGCGAAAGAATATGCATCCCTTACAGCCAGCGAAACGCTCGTCGACCTTTACTGCGGAACAGGCACAATCGGCCTGACTATGGCAAAGGAAGTCAAAAACCTCATCGGTGTTGAAATTATTCCACAGGCGATTGAAAATGCAAAAGAAAACGCAAAGCTTAACGGCATTGACAATGCTGAATTCATCTGCGCCGATGCGTCGCAAGCGGCTGCAACCCTGCTTGAACGTGGTGTAAAGCCCGACGTTGTAATTCTCGACCCTCCGAGAAAGGGCTGCGACGAAGCCTTGATAACCACCGTTGCCGAGATGTCGCCCGAGAGGGTGGTCTATGTCTCATGCGACAGTGCAACTCTCGCCCGTGACTGCCAACGCTTTTCTGCCCTCGGCTACCAAACCCTCGCCGCCACCCCTGTCGATATGTTCCCCCACACCGCACACGTTGAGACTGTTGCGTTATTGGTCAGGAACATATCAACTAAAGAACATGTTGTTATAGAGGTTAGACCGGAAGAGCTTGATTAAAACTCAATGCAATTAACACCTTTGACGATTGTTCCGAATCAATACAAATAATCACATAAACCCGACCGCTCGCAAATGAGTTGTCGGGTTTATTTTCTCGCATAAATGCACCAAAGCAAATCTCCGCAGATTGCTCCACGGAGATTGTGTGTTATTTAATTAATACCAAATCCAGCCAAAGAGAAGAATCTTAATCAGCCACTGACCGAAGGAATATTTGACCGTTACCTTGCAGGTGTCTTGAACAGTGTTGCCGTTGGAATCGGTTACGGTGCAGGTTATTGTTGCGCTACCTTTCTTTGCGGCATAAACCTTGCCGTTCTTGTCAACCGTTGCAACCTTTGTATTCGATGATGAATACTTAACAGTGTACTTTGCGCCCTCATCCGCCTTGATCGTTGGCTTGATTGTCGTCGACTTCTTATAATTCAGCGTAATGTCAGAAACGGAAACTGATTTTACGTTTGCCGACTGTTCAACGATTGCGTATTCGCTGAAATGGTTCGTCTTGAAGATAACATATCCGTCCTTGACCTCGCACGGAATCTTTGTTACCTTGCCGCTCACAGAATCGACGTAGCAGACAAAGACTTTGTTTGTTGTGAATCCGTCGGGAAGAGGAATCTTAACGGTGATTTCGCCGTTCGGCTGAACCTTTACGCCGTCCTTGTACGTTGCAATATCATAGATTTTCGAATTGACCTTACCGAATTCGGTGTTGATAAGCTGGAACGACTTTCCGCTGAACTGCTCCTCAACCTTAATCTCGGGGTCCGAATCATATTCATCATTGTAATTGATTTCGATTCCTGTCTTATCGTCCTTGATAACCTTGAGCTTTTCGATCGCACGGGTTTCAACCTTATCACAGACGGAGCAGGTTCTCTTTTCCTGACCCTCGGCCGTCGTTGTGGCTTCCTTTACAACCGTCCATTCGCTCCATGTGTGAGCAGCAAGCGGAAGCGTCTTTTCGTTGAACGTCTCGCCGCACTTCGAACAGATATCATACTCCATTCCCGCTACCTTGCAGGTGGAGGGGACTATGATGTGGTTGAGCGTGTGGGTGTGTTCATCTCCGTTGCCCTCAAGAATTTTAACAGGATACTCGTCCTTATATGGGCGATATGACCATACCGAACCGTCAGTTCGAGTAAAAACAGCCCGGTAGTCATGTGCCGATGCAATCTTTATTTCATAAAAATCAACAACATGCGTCATTATTTTTGTAAGTTTGTCTTGTTCAATATGGGAATCTGAAACATACAAATCATCATTGGTATCAAGATAAAACGCTTCTCCAATTTTTTTGACATTTGATAAATATGGAGCTTTTGCTTCTCGACTATAATAGAAATCACCGTTTGATGTCAGATAAACATATAAACCGCTTCTCCAATTTGAGTTTCCTATTCTTTTAACATTTGAATCTACTTTTTTCTCTGTATTATCTCTTTCAATAACCCAAAGATTATTACTTTCGTCTGTATAATAATATTTTGCCTCATAAATACTGCTTATATCCTTAACCGTATGATCTAAAAGCTTTCTGTTTTCGTTTCCGGTTTCGTAATACTTTTCAGCACTTAGGTAAGTAGTATTATCTTTCTTTGAATAGTATATTTTGTAATCATTTGTAGAAGATATTATATTTTTTACGTCAGAATCAACAAAAATCTTTTGCGGCGTTTCATCCTCTGTTTTATGAGAAAAATTATACAAATCGCCATTACTTTTCAAATAATACTTTCCAGATATATCTGCAACATCAGTATCAATTAATTGCATGTCTTTAAGATGATAGCAATTTCCGTCATTATCCAACCCAATTCCATTGCAAGATGCATATGTAAGTTTATCCGTATCTGATATTTTTTTAAAATTATCTCCCAGTTTTTTATCGTTCTTCCATAGTACATTATCGCTCGTAATATAATAAACTGTTATATCGCCATCTTCATAATTTTTGTATGAATTTGCCATTAAAACTGTGCAATTATTATTTATTTTTTTAAAGGTATTTTCGGTTTTTAAATAAACATCGCCGTCTGATGTGTTTATAATCGAAGCAGAAACAAGCACAGGAATTTTTGAAGATGCTGTTCCCAAATCATTATTTTGCTCGTTCTTATTAACATGAACATTAAATTTCTTTGAAACTGATCCAAAAGTCACTGTAATAACAGCATCACCCGGGCTTACCAGATTAAGAAAATAATTATCAACATAAACAACACTTTCATTTGAAGATTGATATGAGAATTTTTTTGTAAAATCGAAACTGTCATATTGATATACCTCTAACCGGCCCCAATTTCCTCTATAATTTTTAAAGAATGATAATGGTATTTTGGATTCATTAGAATATATATCATTATATTTTTGTAAAGCAAAATATTTTTCAGCAGATATTCTATCATTATATCCATATATTCTTGTTGCAGAATCAGCATATTCAAGACCAGAGATATCCTGAACATCGTAAAGACATATATTCCCATCATATGCTCTCATTTCTGAAACAGAGATAATTCCATCTTCATCCTTATCAACCGAGCAAGAGATCAACTCCTCATAAAGCGATTGATCATTAAAATTTATATATTCATCTTTATAGTCCGAAAGAGCGATAGTAAAATCTAATGATTCTTCTCCGTCAGAAATTGTTACTGTTTGTGCCCCAACCTTACTTGATGAGTATCCTGATGAAGAATACTCGGAAATCTGTTTCCAAGTGTAATCAGATGAAAGCTTATATACCTCAATGGCCGATGAAAGCGGTGTGCCCTTTGAAATTATACAATTTTTGAATTTTATTTTAAGGTCACCTATATAAGTACATTCTATCCCTTCATCATTAGCCCAAGACTCAGCATATGAACCCCTTTTACACATAATTGATTTTGGATAATTATATTTTATATTTATGACACTGTCTGGGATTATTACGTTTAAACTATGCGATAAAATAGCTCCTGCACAAATATGAGTTGTTCCTAATTTAATTGTATCATTTTCGCCTAATTCAACAAGTTTATTTCCGAGATACAAACTTTCGTTATCCCAGTTGTTCCTATTTTTATAAAAAGCAGTTTCATTGATTTGCCAACCTCTAAATTCGTAGTCATCGGCAAAAATCAGCTTTTCTGCGTTTATAAAACAATTAAATTCTTCATTAAAATCATAATAGTCATAATATGGACAATCACTGCTGAATCCAGGCTTAACAACTACTTTTTTTACCCAATTTACATTTTCATTTCCTAAAACAGAATATGATAAATATCCATTATTCAATTCATTATTGTTTGGTTCAAATGTAATTGTTCCTGTTGATCTATCTTCTGTAATCTTACAATATTTACGTGGAATTACAGTTCCATCAACCTCAAAATTATTTTCTTTAATATTTGTAATCTTAAAGCCATAATTTTCTTCTGTATAGTCAAAATATTCCGAACAATGAAGCTTTATTATCAAAGAAGTAGCATTAAAGTCAATTGTCTTTCCTGCTATCATTTCACCACTGACAAATCCAAGAGAATCCTCATTTTCATCAAAAAACATAAGAGCATCAAATTCATCTAATTCTGTTTCATCAGAAAAAGTGACAGAAAGAGATTTTGTACCCGGCTTTCCCTCATAAGTCCATTCATAGTCGCCGTATCCATATGGGTGTTCGGATTCGGGGTACTCGCTCTCAGCCGCAAATACCGTTATCGGCAAAGCCGAAAACATCATGAGAACGGCAAGGAGTAATGATATAAGTTTCTTTTCCATTTTGTTGTTTCCTCCCAACAAGTTTTTATTTTCTATATATAAAAACAACCCGACAAGGCTTGGTATGCAAGCCCTGTCAGGTTAGTTAAGCGCAATTATTTATTTTTATGTATGCAAAAGCAAGCGAGCAGACTTCGGCAGCCGTTTTTACATTATACTTCTGCATACCCATTTTCATTCAATCCCTTTTTTCTAAATTCTACCTTTTTATTTTACACGATTTATTTCCATTTTGCAATAGTGTGACAAAAATAACAAATTTGTATTTTTTGTCACACCCCCTTTTTCGCAAAGTTTGTGAAAAATGACGGTGATATGTTTTCACAATTTCACCATTTCTGACATTTTATGTAAATTCGAGTTTTTCAATAGCCGTGTCGACACTTCGCTACCCTAAAAGGGGAGCCAAGATAGAATTTCTTCTGACCTTGGGTCGATGTGGGCATCGACCGCTACGAAGTGTACATTTATCGAACATCATCACACCTTGGAAGTTTGAGAAATATTGCTTTCGGTGCAGAATCTAATTAGCCTTCCCCTTGAGGGGAAGGTGGGCGGCGGATTGCGCCGCTCGAATGAGGTGGCAAAATTTTATCGCTACAATTTAAATAATCTGACTCGAACTTTTCCACCTCATCAGTCGCCAAGCGACAGCTTCCCCTCAAAGGGGAAGCCTTGATCAGTTTCTGCTGACTTTAGATTGAATTATGAAATTCACGTTCCGTTCAGCCTCCCCTTAAATGCTTTAAGGTAGCAAAGCGGCGCGACGGTAGTGAATGAACGTCCGGTGGACGTTCAG
>CALBHM010000107.1 GCA_937892835.1 uncultured Ruminococcus sp.
CAAGGTTGACAGGGATTGCTCCCTCTACACTCTCACGGTATCTTTCGGGGAAAAGAAAGATGCAGTATGATTGCCTCTGTGCGGTCTGTATCGCACTCAGACTTTACCCTTGCAGGCAGCGTTATTTGTTTTCGCTCCTGATGTATGCGTTGCCATGTTATCAGGATTTCAGAAAAGCAGATAAGAACATCATCATGGCGTATCTTGACGGCTGTGCGTTCAATAACCGTTATACGCTGACAGCCTGCAATGAACAGTTGAAGGCAATCCATGCCAAACCTCTTACACACCTGACCTCTGCTAAGGGGGACAGTGTGTAATGGGAAGATTTATGTATGTCCACTTTGGCGATGATGTTCCCCGTAATATTGAGAAAGAGTATAACAAGCTCTTGCGAAAAGAACGATACCTTGAGGAGCGGGATGCAGAAAACGGATTGATCTATCCCAATTTTGACGCTGTTCTCGCTGCGAATCCCGATCCTGCAAGTATCCCCATAAGCGAGGAAGAAGAGCAGGAGCAGATCAGGCACCGGAACAGGCATGACTATCTGCCTGATGCCTTAGAACTTTTGAAATCGGATTTTCCTGAAGGGTATGAGCTGATACGGGATTACTTTCTGAGAGAGGACAAGGTGACGATGTGGTATCTCGTTGAGAAATACGGCTTGTCCATTGACGTGGTGCGTTATCGAATCAAGATCGCAAAGCAGAAGCTCAAAGAGTATATTATCTTGCACGAAAATGAATGAATAAATATGTGCAGAACACTGATTTTTTTTTGGAGACAGAAATATGGGAAAAACCTTCCCGATTTTGCAAAATCCTCGGTTGATATATATAGGGGTTCATACCACTGATGTTTGATAAGGGTACGGATCACTTGCTGACATAACTATCCTCTGTGATAAGGGGCGGTACGTTTTTTCCATTTGCTGCACAGTCCCCTTAGCTTTGTTTGGCAGCTGATATGCTGTCGGGAGCTTCCTCACGATCTGAGGGGGGAAGCTGCCAACAGTACATCAAATATCAGGCATAAAAATAACTGACAACGATGCACTTTGTATCTTGACAATAGAATATGGAACATCTACGCTTTTTCAGTTTCTTTTTTCTGACAGGAAGGAGGTTATGTCCTATGGATTCAATACCGCTTGAAGTTGTATATAAGAATATGTATAGCGAATATCCTGAGATACTGGAAGTAAAGGACTTATGCGAAATTCTCGGCTATGGAAAGAAAAAGGTTTATCAGCTTGTCAAGGAAGGACAGCTCAAAAAAATTCCTTGTGGTAGAACGATCAAGGTCGCAAAAGTTACGGTTATAGATTTCGTTCTGCAATGCGCACAAAAATAACTGGCAGAAATGTCCCTTGTGTCAAATTTAGTAGAAGTGGTAGGAAAATGCTTGCAAATGGCCTTGTTTCGCGCTACAATAGAGTTATGAGGTCAATCGCGCAGACCACCGCTTTCGACATAAGGAGGGTAATATAATGAAAGCAAGTCTGCCTTTTAAGTACATTATTGCCGATAAGAAAGGCAAAAACTATGTTGTCTTTGATTTCAAGGACGACAGTGGCAAGCGTAAGAGAAAATGGGTCACGACCGATTTGCCTGCTGACTGCTCTTATAAAGCACTGACAGCAAAGGTGAACGTCATTGTAGCAAAGTTCTATGAGGAGTTTCTCACAGGCAGCTTAACAAAAGTCAAGGAAGCTCCAAAGGAAAAGGAAAAGACAGAACTCAGCGAGGAGATCCTCAGTGATGATGCTGAATGCAAGACAGGTTTTGAGTTCACGGCATTTCTTGATTACTGGCTTGAAACGATCAAACCGACACTCGCCCGAACCTCTCATCAGAGCTACACTCGCTATATCACCAGGATCAAAAACTATTTTGACGAGCGTTATCCGCATCTTCTGCTTGGCAACCTGACAGCTTTACAGCTTCAGCAGTTCTATAACGATAAGTACAACAGCGGTCTTTCGGGCAATTCTGTAAAGCATTACCACGCCAATATCCACAAAGCACTAAAATATGCTGTAAAAATGGATATGCTCGATATAAACGTTGCAGATAAGGTTGAACTGCCGAAGATCCAGAAGTTTGAAGCCAATTTCTACAACAAGGACGAGTTGGAACAGCTCTTTGAAGTATTCAAGGGCGACAGACTTGAACTTGTGGTACATATTGCAGCCTACTACGGACTTCGCAAGAGCGAGATTATCGGTTTGAAGTGGGATTCCGTCAACTTTAAAGAAAAGAAACTCACGGTTCGCCGTAAGGTCTCCAGCACTTATGGCAGCGGCAAAGAAATGATCTTTGTCGAAAATCAGCTTAAAACTGAGTCCAGTGTAAGAACTTTTCCCTTGATCCCTCATATTGAGCAGATGCTGATCGAACGCAAAACCCTTGAAGAATACTATTCGAAGCTCCTCGGTAAAGACTTTGACAGGGAATATGACGGCTTTGTGTGCCGTGACAACTTCGGTAAGCTGATCACGCCAAACTTTGTGACTTCTCACTTCAAGTACATCATTCAGAAAAATAAGCTCAAACACATTCGATTCCATGATCTTCGTCATTCATGTGCCAGTCTGCTGCTTGCAAACGGAGTATCCATGAAGGCGATCCAGGAGTGGCTCGGACATTCAACATTTAATGTTACAGCCAATTTTTATAGTCACCTCGACTTTCATTCCAAAGTGGAGTCTGCGGAGACTATCGCCAAAGTGTTGGGTGGAGACAGTGCAGATACGGAGCAGGCTATCCATGATAAAGGTTCTGAGGGCAAAAAAAGTCGCAAGTCCTCAACCTGAGAACCTGCGATAATAGTGTGCCGATCGTCTACCCATTCTACCACGGCGGCATTATAAAAAAAGTAAAAAAAGTTAATCAAGTCAACTTGACACGGGGGATAAAAATCTTTTGTGCTAAGACCAAAAATGAAAGTGAAATTGAAAAAAGCAGCGATTTTGGTAGAAAATTTGGTAGAAATCCGGTAGAAAAACGCTCATTCACAAGAAACTTTTCTACCAAATTAGTCAGAAAATAAGAAAAGAATGCCGTAAAATCGACATTCTTTCGATGGTGCCGCTGACCGGACTTGAACCGGTACGGATTTTACTCCGAGGGATTTTAAGTCCCTTGTGTCTGCCTATTCCACCACAGCGGCATAATAACATTACCAGATAATTATACAACTAAAAAAAAGGTTTGTCAATAGCGGATTATAAAAAATTTCTGAAAAAATCTCTGATTTGACAATTAAATGGATATATGATACAATAACTTATGTGTGTCATTTCAGGACATAATTTATCAATAAAGAAAATAAAAAGGGGAAATTGATTCAATGAAGTACTTGCTGTCGGCGGTTCTGCATACGTTTCTTTTGGTTATTGCATCAATTATTGTGATGTTGATTGCAGAGCGTGTATCATATTCAGGATATGTAGATTTCTGTTCAATTATTGAGAATCAGAAAGTAAGCATAGCATCTGCATTAGGCATTTGTGAAGTTGGCGAAGAAGCCACCGCTGAAGATATGGTGAATTTGTCAGAAGAAATATTCGGCTCAGATAGTAAAATTGTCATTAAGTTGCCGGAATCTGTTATGAATTTTATAAATACATATGAAGTGGAAGGGATTCCGGCGAAATTCATGTATCTGTATCCTTTTATAGGTATTTGTGCAGGATTATTATGCTTGATATTCGGAGTAGGGCTTCCTTTCAGAATATGGCGAAAAACATCTCTTTCAAATTTTATTTTTGATATCAGTGAATCAATAGGTGGAAGCGATATTGTAGATTATACTACTGTTGACGATGAATATGGCAGACCACAGATTGCTGATGTATATTCACAATTAAGAGCCGGCGGAGCATTGGCAAATGGTATTTTAAGTATAATTTTCTTTTTTCTCTATTCATTTTTCGTTGTAGTGTGGGGCAATCTTATGATTCCGATTATTGTTATTGACCTTGTAATTTCCATTCTTATATTTATTGTAAAGTTCATTATCAGCTTTGCACATAGTGGTTCAGCAAAACAGAATGCATAAGATGTTTCTGTGAACCAGTAATAAAACTCCTGTTGTTGCAGGAGTTTTATTTGTTTAATGAAAATTCGATGAATGTTATTTGTAGGGGCGAACTGTGTTCGCCCGTTTGGGCATGCTGTAAACCGAGCGGGCGAACACAGTTCGCCCCTACAGAACAAATCTGTATATTATTTAATCCGAATTTCAGATGAACGAATTATAAAAAATAATCATCGAATTTGCGTTATGTTAAAAAGCTGCCATTAAAGAACAGATAAATTATGTTGACATTATTAAAATGAGATGATATACTAATTTTTATACAGAATTAAAAAGAGGAAGGGGAAGTATATGACGACAAAGATTAAAAAATACTGGTTTATGTTTACGGAACTTGTCAGGAGAGATTTTATAGCGAGATACAAAAAAACATTTTTAGGGGTTTTATGGAGTGTACTCAATCCGGTATGTGAATTTTTTGTAATGAGAATGATATTTACGAATTTCTTCGGGAGGGATACACCATACTATACAACATATCTTTTCACAGGTGTAATGGTGATGTCATTGTTTTCCGGTTCGACAACAAGCGGAATGTCAGCACTTACATCAAATTCGGGAATAATAACGAGTCTTAACACACCGAAAATATTGTTTCTGCTCTCATCGAATGTAGCGAATCTTATAAATTTTGGAATGACGCTTATAATATATTTCATATTCATGCTGATAGACGGACTGACGTTCAGACCTGTAATGCTGCTTATGCTGTATCCGATAATATTCCTTGTAATATTCAATATAGGAACAGGAATGATACTTTCAGCAATGTATGTAATGTTCAAGGATATGCAGTATATATACGGTATATTTTTAAAGCTTCTCTCATATGTATCAGCGATATTTTACTATGTTGACAAATATGATGAAACAATACAGAAGATATTTCTTATAAATCCTGTATATGATTATATAACATATATCCGTACAGTAGTGATATATAATGAAGTGCCGCCGCTGTATCTGCATCTTATATGCGGAGGATATGCACTTGGAACATTGCTTATAGGTTCGCTTATATATAAATTCAACAGTCAGAAATTTGTTATTCATATGATATAAAATAATGAGATGACCGGTATATTTTTGTATGCCGGTTATTTTATTTGACTAAAATATATTTTTATGTTATACTAAAAATAAATATGCATATTTGTAATTGCGGAGGTTTTTTATGAATGGTGAGGATTTGTCAGAGATAAAATCTGATTTGAAATATGAAAAACAACAGCTTCATAATATAGTTACAAAAATGAATATTCAGTATGAAATGCTTCAGAGGCAGATAAATCAGCTTTATGACGAAAATACAAGGCTGAGGCAGGAGCTTGTGCAGAAAAGCGATGAGCTTAAAATCCTTGAAGCTCGTGATTATCAGTATATGCTCCATCAGAGTCAGGTTTTTTCAAGAAAGCTTAAAAGGCTTGAGGATTATGCTGAAAGAGGTGAAAAGCCGCTTGTTTCGGTGATAATCTCAGTATATAATACAGAAAAGTATCTTGTTCAGTGTCTTGAAAGCGTAAAAAATCAGACTCTTGAAAATATTGAGATAATATGTATAGATGATGGTTCATCTGACAGCAGCCGCAGCATAATTGAAGAATACTGTAAATCAGACGGCAGATTCATGCTTATTGCAAACAATAAAAATCAGGGGGCAGGTATTTCAAGAAACAAAGGCCTTAAAGCTGCTCATGGCAAGTATATCATATGCCTTGATTCAGATGATTTCTTTGAACCGCAGTTCCTTGAAAAGATGACCGGATATGCAGAAAAGAAAGCTGCTGATGCGGTAATATGCAGGTCTGACCTTTATTATACTGATACAGGACGGTATGAGGACAACAATTCAAGCATAAATGACAGAGTTTTGCCTGAAAAGGAAGTATTTACATTTCTTGATATGCCGTTTTATATACTGGATTTCTGTGTCGGCTGGGCATGGGACAAGCTTGTAAGAAGAAGTCTTATAACTGATTATGATATATCATTTCAGGAGAATGTCAGAAGAAATGAAGATGTTGTATATACCTGCGGAGTAATGATTTCAGCGTCAGCAATAGCAATACTTGACTATAAAGGCGTACATCACCGCAAATCAACGAATACAAGCCTTGAGGATACCTATTCAGAAGCACCGGATTCATTCTACAGGGCGGGAATGGAGCTTTTAAAAAGACTTCAGTATCAGGGAAAAGCTGAATTTCTTGAAAAAAGCTATGTAAACAGATGCCTTGGGAAAAGCATATATTATCTTAATCAGCTTAAAAATATGGATATCGAAAAGTATGATTATATAAAAAATATGTTAAAAGCACAGTATTTCAGCGATATGAAAATTTTAAAGCATAAGAATGAAAAAGATTATTTCTATCAGAAAAAAGCATATGAAGTTTTTCTTGATATAATAAATGAAAAATAACGCTGATTCGATATAAGTAAATATCCGCCCAATTGAAAAATAATATCAGTAAGTAAGGGCGGGTATAAAAGTTTTTGTTCACCACAGAACATAAACGTTTATAGTAAAAAAAATATCCGCCCAATTGAAAAATAATATCAGTAAGTAAGGGCGGGTATAAAAGTT
>CALBHM010000108.1 GCA_937892835.1 uncultured Ruminococcus sp.
TACAATGTTGTAAAACGTGACGGCAAAGTCGTAGGCTTTGACCTTCACAAAATCAGAGATGCAATAACCAAGGCGTTTGACGCATGTCAGAAGCAGTATAATTCCGATACTGTTGATTTCCTTGCGCTTAAGGTTACTGCAGATTTTGAGCAGAAGATAAAGAACGACAAGATATCGGTTGAAAGCATTCAGGACAGCGTTGAATCGGTTCTTATCAAGGCCGGCTACGATGATGTTGCCAAGGCTTATATTCTTTACCGTAAGCAGAGAGAGAAGATAAGAAATATCAATGCAACGGTTCTTGACTATAAAGAGATCGTTGACAACTATCTTCATGTTAACGACTGGCGTGTTAAGGAGAATTCCACGGTTACTTATTCCGTTGGCGGACTTATTCTCAGCAACTCCGGTGCTATCACGGCTAACTATTGGCTTTCCGAAATCTATGATGAGGAAATTGCCGAGGCTCACAGAAATGCCGATATTCACCTTCATGACCTTTCCATGCTCACAGGCTACTGCGCTGGCTGGTCTCTTAAGCAGCTTATTCAGGAGGGTCTCGGCGGAGTAAGAGGTAAGATCACCTCCGCTCCGGCAAAGCATCTTGCAACTCTTTGCAATCAGATGGTTAATTTCCTCGGAATTATGCAGAACGAGTGGGCAGGCGCACAGGCTTTCTCGTCCTTCGACACCTATCTCGCTTCCTTTGTAAAATATGATAATCTTGACTATGAATCGGTCAAGAAGTGCATCGAATCCTTCATCTACGGTGTTAACACACCGAGCCGCTGGGGTACTCAGGCTCCGTTCTCGAACATCACTCTTGACTGGGTTGTTCCGAATGACCTTGCTGAGCTTAACTGCATTATCGGCGGCAAGGAAGTTGACTTCAAGTATAAAGACTGTCAGAAGGAAATGGATATGGTCAACAAGGCCTTTATCGAGATCATGATCGAGGGCGACGCCAACGGCAGAGGCTTCCAGTATCCGATTCCGACATATTCAATCACAAGAAACTTCGACTGGTCAGACACAGAGAACAACAGACTCCTCTTTGAAATGACCTCAAAATACGGTACTCCGTATTTCTCAAACTACATCAACAGCGATATGGAGCCCAGCGACGTCCGTTCAATGTGCTGCCGTCTGCGTCTTGACCTTCGTGAGCTTCGCAAGAAGTCCGGCGGTTTCTTCGGCAGCGGTGAGAGCACAGGTTCTGTCGGTGTTGTTACGATCAATATGCCCCGTATCGCTTACCTTGCTAAGGACGAGAAGGATTTCTATGAGCGTCTTGACAGACTTATGGATATCTCCGCACGTTCACTCAAGGTTAAGAGAACCGTTATCACAAAGCTCCTCGACGAGGGACTTTATCCCTATACAAAGAGATATCTCGGCACATTCAACAACCACTTCTCCACAATCGGTCTTGTCGGCATGAACGAGGTTGGTCTCAACGCTAAGTGGCTCGGCAAGGATATGACCGATCCCAAGACTCAGCAGTTCACAATCGACGTTCTCAACCACATGAGAGAAAGACTTTCGGATTATCAGGTTCAGTACGGCGACCTCTACAACCTTGAGGCTACTCCGGCAGAGTCGACAGCATACCGTCTTGCAAAGCATGACGTTAAGAGATATCCCGACATCAAGACCGCTGCTCAGCATGAGGGCGACACTCCGTACTACACCAACAGCTCACATCTTCCTGTTGGCTATACAGACGATATCTTCTCAGCTCTCGATATTCAGGATGAGCTCCAGACTCTTTACACCTCAGGTACCGTATTCCACGCATTCCTCGGTGAGAAGCTTCCCGATTGGAAGGCTGCGGCAAACCTTGTCAGAAAGATTGCGGAGAACTATAAGCTTCCGTATTATACTCTTTCACCGACATATTCCGTATGTAAGAATCACGGTTACATCACCGGTGAGCAGTATGTTTGCCCCGAGTGCGGCGAGCACACAGAGGTTTACAGCCGTATCACAGGCTACTATCGTCCGGTTCAGAACTTCAACGACGGTAAAGCTCAGGAATTCACAGACCGTAAGGTTTATGATATAGCAAATTCTCATCTCACACATCACGGCGTAAAGGAAGAAGCAAAGGCTGATGACAGCGTTAAAGCCGAAGCAGGCGAGAACGTAAGTTACCTTTTCACAACAGCAACATGCCCGAACTGCAAGATTGCATGCGCAGCTCTTGATAAGGCAGGCTACGAATATACAAAGCTTCTTGCCGACGAAAACGCTGAGCTTGCACAGGAGCTCGGTATCAAGCAGGCACCGACACTTGTTGTAATCAAGGACGGCGAAGCTGCTAAGTATACCGGCGTTTCGGATATTAAGAAATTCCTTAATAAATAAAAATTAACAGGAGCAATTATGTACGACATAATTATAATTGGCGGCGGCCCTGCGGGGCTGACCGCCGCTCTGTATGCTTGCAGGGCAAACAAAAAAACACTTGTAATTGAAAAGGAGACCTTTGGCGGACAGATTACTTTTTCCCCGAAGGTTGAGAATATTCCCGGCTTTGTGAGCCTTACCGGCAATGAATTTGCCGAAAAGCTTGTTGAGCAGGTTCTCGAGCAGGGAGCGGATGTTGAATCCTGCGAAGCGCTTGAAATCAAGGACGGCGAGATTAAAACCGTTGTGACCGATGACGGCGAATATCAGGGCAAGGCCGTAATCATTGCGACGGGCGCAAAGCATCGTATGCTCGGCGTTGACGGCGAGGAAAAATACGTCGGCGAAGGCATTTCGTTCTGCGCCGTATGTGACGGTGCTTTCTATAAGGACAAGACAGTTGCGGTTGTCG
>CALBHM010000109.1 GCA_937892835.1 uncultured Ruminococcus sp.
ATTTCTTGTCTTGAGCACCTGCGATATATAATAAAGAGTCTTTCCGCTGTCGAGGATGTCCTCAACAAGGAGAAGATCCTTACCTTCAAGGTTGATGTCAAGGTCCTTGATGATCTTGACCGTGCCGGAGGATTTTGTTCCGTTGCCGTAGCTGGAAACGCACATGAAGTCGATCTCACACGGCACTGTGATCTCACGCATAAGGTCCGCCATGAAGATAACAGAGCCCTTGAGTATGCTGACAAGTGTAAGGTTTTTGCCCTCATAGTCCTTGCTTATCTGTGCGCCGAGCCTTTTAACGATCTCGTGCAGCTCCTCCTTGCTGAAATATACTTCCTTAATGTCATTCTCAATCATTTTGTTTGTCCTCTCCGATAATTAAGATTTTATCTGTTTCGGGTTTGATTTTACATCTGTCGGCACAGCCCAATCCCTGAACCCAGCATATGCCGGCTTCGTCCGCAAGAACGGCTGCACTGTTTCGATTTTCAATATGCTTCTCGTTGAAAAGCTTTTTCAACGTCTTGGTGCAGGAGCTGCCTGCAAGCTTCATTTTATCGCCCGGCCGCCTGTTGCGAAGCACACAGTGACCTATGATACTCTCATAGTCTAACACCTTATTATGAACAGACTGTTTCGGCGGTAAATTATTTCTATGAATTATTTCAAATTTTAAACCGCCCAATGCAGCGTTGGCTTCCGATAAGTTGAATTCAAACTCCCAGTCGAAAATTTCTTCCTTTTCGGGATTGATTTTCATAATTCCATTTTTGACCTCAACGATCGTTTCTCCGATTATCTCCGTCCTGCCGCCCTGTAGGATTTTATCAACCTGCTCAACGTGCACCGCTTCGGGAACAATGCCCGTCTCGGTGTTTATTATTTCAAAGATCACACGCTTTCTCACGGCCGGGTGCTGTTCATTCAGTAGCTTTGCATTATAGCCGTCCTCGAGCTTCACTTTTCCGAGTATTTCCCGGGAAAAGCCGTTCATGAAATCGTTCTCCTCCTCGGCGTTGGAAATCAGGCGCATAAACGCCTTTTCAAGCGAAGGATTAAGCTTTTTCAGCTCGGGGATAACGTTTAATCTTATTCTGTTTCGAGAATAAATATCCTCAAAATTCGTCTCGTCTGTGACAAATTCTATTGAATTATCACTGCAATACTTCTCGATATCCGCCCTCGTGCAGTCGATGAGCGGTCTGACGATGTTGCCTCTGACTGCCGGAATGGAGCAAAGCCCCTTGACGGACGCTCCCCTTGCGATGTTTAGAAGAAGAGTTTCACTGCGGTCGCTGAGCGTGTGAGCCGTTGCTATAATAACGTCGTCGGCAACGGAATTGAAGAAATCATATCTGACTCGCCGTCCGCACTCCTCAATGCCGAGGTGCATTTTTTTAGCCATAGACGGAACGTCGACTTTCAGCACACGAACATCAACACCGAGCCTTTTGCAGGCTTCGACGACGAATTTTTCGTCTCTGTCCGCCGTCTCGCCCCTTATTCCATGGTTGACATGACAGGCAATGATATTCATGCTGAATTCATCCTTTAATTCAAGAAGAACATGCAACAAAGCCATTGAATCCGCACCGCCGGACAATCCGACGGCAACCGTCCTGCCGAAAAGCGGCATATTATATCTCTCGACGGCATTTTTGACCTTACATATCATTTCTGATCTTCTCCGCAGATATAAAGAGTGTGTGGTCGGCATCCCAAATCATCTCAACCGTATCGGTCGGACCGTGACGGTTCTTTGCGACGATGATCTCAGCCTTGTTTGCCATTTGCTGAGCACCCTCGTTCTCGTCCTGATCCTCGTCATTGCTGTAGTAATCGGGACGGTAGAGCATGAGAACAATGTCGGCATCCTGCTCGATAGATCCTGATTCACGAAGGTCGGCAAGCTGAGGCCTGTGTGAACCTCCCCTGCCCTCCGTACCTCTGGAAAGCTGGGCGCAGACGATTACGGGAATCGCAAGGTCCTTAGCCATAAGCTTCAGTTCTCTTGTGATCTCGCTGACCGCCTGAACACGGTTTTCAACCCTGCCGGCCGGACGGATAAGTCCGAGATAGTCTATTATAACACATTCAACGTCACGAAGTCGTCGAATTCTCGCTTTCATTTCGGGAACGGTGATTGAGCTTGTATCGTCAAAGTAAAGCTCAACATTGGAAAGTGCGTTTGTCGCAATTCCGAGCCTCTGCCAATCCTCGCCGTCCAGCTCGCCTGTTCTCATCTTCGCCGAATTGACTCTCGCCTCGGTCGAAAGGACTCTCATTGCAAGCTGTTCCTTAGTCATTTCGAGGGAAAACATCAGCGTTCTTCTCTTGCCTATAACGGCAACGTTTCTCGCAAGGTTTAAAGCAAAGCTCGTTTTACCCATCGCAGGACGTGCGCCGATGAGAATAAGGTCGGACTTGTGCAAGCCCGTGAGAACTCTGTCAAGGTCGGAATAGCCGGTCGGGTAGCCCTTATATAAATCCTTTTCGGGTGAGGTCAAATGCTGAAGCGTTGTATAAACCTCGCCGACGATGATATCACCGATTTTCGACGGAGCATTTGTTTTTTTGCCCTGGCGGATATTGTATATCTTCTGTTCGGCAGCCTCAAGCAAATCGTCGGCCGCTTGATCCTGTGTCGAAGCGTCCTCAATAATCTCCTTTGAAGCGTTGATCAAAGAGCGTATGTAGAATTTTTCCTTAACGATCTTTGCATAGGATTCAACGTTAGCGGTTGACGGAACGCACTGCGAAAGCTGGAAAAGATAGTTCTTTCCGGCCGCCGAGTCATAGACCTTATCCTTAACAAGGCTGTCAAGGACTATAAGAGGGTCGATTTTTCCGCCCGACGCTTCAATCGTCGCTATTGCGGTGTAAATCGCCCTGTGCTGCGGCAAATAGAAATCGTCTGCGCTCAGATAGACCTGAACCTGCGGCATGCAGGCAGGGTCCATCAAAATCGAGCCGAGAACCGCCTGTTCCGCTTCAAGGCTGAAAACCGCTTCACTTGAATAATTTGTATTATCCATTGTTTTATC
>CALBHM010000110.1 GCA_937892835.1 uncultured Ruminococcus sp.
CATGGTAATGATTAAGCTTGGCAATAAGGCCGGCATACTCATCCTCAACGCCGGCGAAGATATAATCTCTCGCCTCTTCAAATCTGTCTGGAGAAACCATGGCCCAGTAAGCAGGGAATGTGCCGTAGCTGACTCTCATAACATCGGGAATAACATATTTTGCAACCTTTGTTCCCGTTTTATTGAAATAGTCCATCGTCATGTCAAGCCCATTCATTTTGTTGCTCAGTGTGATAATTTCCTTGAGGAGAACAAGCGGAAGCGTTTCGCCAAGGCTCTGATTTGCAAAATAATCAACTCCGTCTGCATCAAAATACAGCTCGCCGTTAAACAGTGAATTATTCACCTCTGTGCCAAAACAAATTGAATTATAGAGGACAACATCATCAACGTCTTCCCAACCGTATTCTGCGAGGTATGCCGAGAGAATTACCGTACCGAGACATCTCGCAAGGAGCTTGACACGGGAATGACCCGTCACCTTCTTAACAGCCTGGATATACTCATGAAGATCATCCGCAGTTTCGCACGGATCAACACGGCTGTCGTACTGATAGAAATATTTGTAAAGCTCGTCGTGCGCTCCGTTGGCTGTTGTTACGTCGTTCGTCGGTTTATGTACATCGGTCAGCGGAACATTTTTCCAATATTCGCATGCCTTTTGACCCGAATTGTTTGTAACCTCGCCATTATTATCAAGCGCATAATCCTTGCAAAGCTCCGCCATATACTGAGTAAAAAGCGTTTTAAATTCTGAAAAATCGTCAGTTAAATATCCCTTTGTATAAACAGGAACAAGGTCTTTTGCCGCTTGCTTGATAAAATCTTCCGAAAAGCTCGGAACTTCATAGCTGTCCGGGTCGTCCTTATCAATATAAATCGGCGACCGTCCGCGAACATAGATTATCGGCTCTGTGTCACAATTACAGGAGTCCTCTGCCATCGCACTCATAGGAGCGATGATTATTGCGAAGATTACCAGACTTAAAAATACTGCTAAAAACTTTTTCAAAACTATCTCCCCTTATTCAATTTTATATATGAAATCCCGTCTTACCGCCGCAATTATTTTTCGGCTTCCTTTGCGGCAAGCTCATCAAGATATTCATCATATGTGATATTCTTATCGTAGAAGCTGCCCGTTGTAACGTCAATTATTCTGTCGGCTATCGTCTGCACGAACTGATGGTCGTGTGACGTAAACAGAACCGTTTCCGGGAAATTGATAATGCCCTTATTAAGAGACTCGATCGACTCAAGATCAAGATGGTTCGTCGGCTCATCAAAGATAAGAACATTTGCACCCGAAAGCATCATCTTACAAAGCATACAGCGGACTCTCTCACCACCGGAAAGAACCTTAGCTTTCTTCGTTGCTTCCTCGCCCGAGAACATCAGTCTGCCGAGCCAGCCTCTGACATCGCTTTCAAAAACAAGGTCAGAATATCTCCTTACCCAGTCGATAAGTGAATCCTCACAACCGTCAAAGAATTCAGAGTTATCGGATGGGAAATACGACTGCGACGTTGTAACGCCCCACTTGAATGTACCCTCGTCAGGCTCAAGCTCGCCGACAAGAATTTTAAACAATGTTGTTTTTGCAAGTCCGTCCGTGCCGACAAAGGCCACCTTTTCACGAGGCTTAATCGTAAACGAAACATTATCGAGAACCTTTCTGTCGCCGACAGTCTTGCTGATTCCCGATACGGTCAGGAGTTCATTGCCGACTTCACGGTCAGGCTTGAACGAAACAAACGGGAAACGGCGTGAGGAAACCGGCATATCCTCAATATTAAGCTCATCAAGGAGCTTTTTACGGCTTGTCGCCTGCTTGGATTTTGAAGCATTGGCACTGAATCGTGCAATGAATTCCTGCAATTCCTTTTTCTTCTGCTCCGCTTTTTTGTTCTGCTCTCTGAGCTGACGCTGTGCAATCTGGGTATAATCATACCAGAAATCGTAGTTACCGACATACATTTCAATCTTGCCGAAGTCGATATCAACAATATGTGTACAAACTTTATTGAGGAAATGTCTGTCATGCGAAACAACGATAACTGTACTTTCAAGGTCAATGAGGAAATCCTCAAGCCAGCGAATAGCCGCAACATCGAGGTGGTTCGTAGGCTCGTCCATCAGAAGAATATCGGGATTTCCGAAAAGAGCCTGTGCAAGCAAAACCTTAACCTTGATGTCATTGTCAAGCTCGCTCATCTTGGCATAGTGAAACTCGTTCGTTACTCCGAGACCGTTAAGAAGGATCTCGGCGTCGCTCTCTGCACTCCAGCCGCCCATCTCGGCGAACTCTTCCTCAAGCTCACTGACCTTGATTCCATCCTCTTCCGAAAAGTCCTCTTTCATATAGAGGGCTTCTTTTTCGTCCATAACCTCGCAAAGATGCGGATTACCCATGAGCACCGTGCGAATAACGTCGTACTCGTCAAATGCGAAGTGATCCTGCCTGAGAACAGACATTCTCTCGCCCGGGGTGATGATAACCTCGCCCTTGTTCGGCTCAATTTCACCCGAAAGAATTTTCAAAAAGGTTGATTTTCCGGCACCGTTTGCGCCGATAAGTCCATAGCAGTTACCGTCGGTAAATTCCAGATCTGCGCCCTTAAAAAGCTCTCTGCCGCCGTACTA
>CALBHM010000111.1 GCA_937892835.1 uncultured Ruminococcus sp.
TGCTTCTACGGTTTCGGATCAGTGTAAAAAGTTAGATGAAAAGGATAAGCGTATTCATCAGCTCTATAAGAAGAGCGACGAGCAGGAGAACACTATTGAACGGCTCAACAAACAGTTGTCTATTATGACAGAAAAGTATCATACTGCCGAAAAGCAGATTGCGGAATTGCAGGAGGAAAAGCATCGGGCAGAGGAGAAGCTTGCCGAAATGCAGAGTGCCGACAAATCGAACGCAACAAAACAGAATAACATCTTTAAACACATATTCGGACAGGATAAGAAGTAATATCTGCAACTCTTGCGGATATTTGCAAGTAAGTTGCGGATATACGGGAGGTAGGCAGGATTTTTGAGGAAAGGTGTGGCTGCTATGATTTAGCAAGCATAGAATTTGTGTACCCAAATTCTGACGGCGTTCGCCGCCGTAGTCCTTATATAAGTATATCCATAGATATAGACGGGAGGCATTATGAATAGAAACACAATTATGAAATTCCGGGCAACGGAGGAAGAAGCATCTGAGATCAGACGCAAAGCCGCTGCAGCAGGAATGAACGTCGGCAGATTTTTGAGGACTGCTGCCGTAAACAGTCAAGTGGTGCTTTACAACACCGCCGACATTTTCGGGCTTCGTTCCGATCTCAGGCGTATCGGGAACAATATCAACCAGGTCGCAATGGTGGTGAACTCCAACAGGGCGGTGTATCAGAGTGATGTCAGAGAGCTGAAAAAGCAGTTTTCGGAATTAAGCGAAAAGCTCAATGAATATCTGAAACCGCTTTCATACGAGGTGCTGTGATGTGGCTTATGTTAAGCACACGGCAATACATACAACTCCGAAAGCCCATTTGAAGTACATTCTCAATCCCGATAAAAATGAAAATATGAAATATGTTACAGGCATCTGCTGCGGCGATGATCTTGAAATGGCTTATGACAATTTCAAAGAAATTTTTGAAAAGTACAATGATGAGAATTTCGATAATTGCGGAACTTCCCAAAAAAGCGGAAAGCATAATATCCGAATCCACTCATATACTCAGTCTTTTGATTCAGGCGTTTCCGCAGAAGAAGCACATCGCATAGGTGTTGAATGGGCGAAAAAAGTGTTTGGCGAGAACAGACCGATAATCGTAAGTACCCACAGCAACACAGATCATTGCCATAACCATATTGCGGTCTGTCCTTATGATCTTGACGGAATACGCTGGCACAGCAACAGAAAATCTTTGGAATTTGTCAGAAAGCGTTCCGATGAAATTTGTCTTGAACACGGACTTGACATTATCAAGAATCCGATAAGAAACAGCACTATCAGCTACAAGGAATGGGACTCACGGAAGAAGAAATGCTCGTGGAAGGTCAGAATGGCTGATACAATAGACAGGCTCATACTTCAAAATGATGTTACGGATATTTCTTCACTTATCGAAAAAATGCGAGAGTGTGGTTATACATTTACCAATGAAAGCAGACTTATCGCCAAACCGAAAGGTGTGAAATACGGGTGTAGTATCGCAAAGCTGGGATTCGGTTATTCTTATCAGATGCTTATGGAGAGGATAAACAACAAGCAGAATGAATTTGTCGGAAGAAAGATAAGTGCTTTTGTGGGATTTCAGGTGGAAGTCGCAGTCGGTATTCGTGAAAAGCAGTACGAGGTTTATCGTGCTCCCGAAAGAAATTATCCGTTATACGCAGATCTTCAAAGAACAGTCGATGTTCTGAATTTCGTTCACAACAATCATATTCATTCCCTTGACGATATGGAAAAGGTTCTGAAAACTGCAAACAGAATGGAAGATGTTGCTATGAACAAGTATTTCAAATGTGAGGAGAAAAAGCAGCAGCTGAAAGTGCTGAATTATCTTGGAGATGAATATGCTCGTCTGCTCAAAATTGAAAACAGAGATGAAGCAGAGCAGAAACGGCTGGAGGAGCTTCACTGGAAGCTTGTTGCAAGCGGCGGTATCGGTGGCTGGGATACTCACCAAAAAGGCTGGTTGTTGGAATTGAAAATGAAGCTTGAAAGAGATATTTCACAGCTTGACAGTCTTGCCGAGGAAATGGGCAGAGCTTCAAGAATGCGTGCAGCAGCTGAGAACGCATCGGATTATTTGAAAGAATTTCTGAAAACCGATTATGACAGAATCAGGGAACGTGAAGAACTTCGCACACAGATAGAAATGTATCACGAAGGAAAAGAATTGCAGGAGGACGGTACATACAAAGCCGAGCCTGAACCCACAGCAGAAAGAAATGCCGAGCTTGATTTCATCGAGGAACGTGAAGAACAGCGTAGGCTCATTATGGAACAGAGGAGAATGGAAAAGGAGATGAGAGAAAGAGAAGCACGGCGGAGTAAGGATACTTATTGCCGCTGATGTTAGCCCGAATAAAAATATTTTTCTTAACGCTATTGCTACGCAATTTCTTGACAGAACCTGTTTTATGCCGTTGTTTTTCGCTGCCGAAACCAACTCAAAAGCAATTCCGCAGTTGCAGGAGGTTTCGCCCTGCTGATTATACGGCATAAAACAGAACCCGTCAAGAACCGCTAAAAAATATTTTTATTCTCACAGGAGAACCGAGGTTTTTACCTCACCAATCTAAAAGCAATTTTATTTTAAGAACAAAAGAAAAATCGAAAGGAGCATTTTGTTTATGAAAGAAAAAATAATCGAGCGTACCGTTAACGGTATAAAAGTCACTTCTCACATTCCCGAAGATGTGAGCGAGAGCTTTAAGCAGAATAAGATCAATCAGATATATGATATTCTTGTTGCTGCCGATAAGAGAATAGATAAATCGGACAAGCCCGAGTCTGAAAAAACAGCGTAAATAAATTTGCAGATATCGCTTTAAAGCATTGAGATTCAGAGGCGGATATGTTATAATGAATATGACGTAAAATCGCCTCTGAATTTATATAAAACGTTTCGGAGGTAAATTAAAATGAATAAGTATATAGCAATTTATGTTCGCCGTTCTGTCAGTGATAAGGAAAAAGGAAACAACTCACTTTCCATTCCTGCACAGATCGCCGACTGTATCAGATTTGTCGGAGAGGAGGCTTTTTACAAGGTTTACGAAGAGGACGGAAAGTCGGGAAAGGATATAAAGCACAGACCTGCGTTCAGGCAGATGTTTGATGACTGCAAGGAAGGACTTGTTTCAAAGATCGTTGTTAAAAAATACGACCGATTCAGCCGTAATATGCGTGAATATCTGAACATCACCGATGAGCTTGACAAGCTGGGAGTGAGTGTTGTATCACTTTGCGAGCCGATCAATACCGATACCAAAGAGGGCAGAATGATGCGTAACAATCTTCTGAACTTTGCGGAATTTGAGCGTGAAGCGATAGCTGCGAGAGTTAAAGACAGCTATGACACCAAAGCACAGGAAACAGGCTTTTATCAGGGTGGTGTGGTGTATTTCGGTTATCAGAGTTCACGGCAGACTATTAACGGAAAGACAGGTTCGGTACTTGTTCCGTATGATTCGGCTGTAACTGTAAGGGCAATGTATGATGTGTATTCTGACCCCGAAACATCGCTCCGTGATGTGATAATGTACATAAACGAAAATCATCTTCCGATGGAAGCTCCCCACGGTGACAGCACTGTAACACGGGGATTTGATGCCTGCAATATTGCCGCCGTTCTGAAAAATCCGCTTTATGTAAGGGCAGATAAGAATGTATATGAATATCTGATGAAAAACAACTACCGCATAATTGATGATGTGGACGCATTTGACGGAAAGCACGGATTTTTCTGGCACAATTACAGAAGCAAGACCGACATATATGTAAAAGTAGGCTATCACGAGGGAATTGTTGATGCGGACATTTGGCTTACGGTACAGGAAAAATTCTCACGTCATCAGATACCGATAAGGAAAGGCAAGGTTCTCCGTTCATGGCTGTCGGGTCTGCTCAGGTGCGGACACTGCGACCATGCGGTAAAGGTGTATTATACATACAATCCCAAATTGGGCAGCAGCTGGCGGTATTTTACCTGCAGCGGATATAACAGCGTTCGTGGGTGTAAATCTTTCGGTATCAAGATGAACGTCAATAAGGTCGAAGAGCTGGTGTATAGCGATATGAAAGAGCATCTTGAGGCTTTTGAGATAGCAAGAAAAGCAGATAAAAAGCCCTCCACCGAGATTGATAAGATTCATTCAGAGATACTGAAAATCGAAGCGGAAACCTCAAAGCTTATGAAAAAACTTGCTGATGCAGATGAGGTGCTTTTCGGATATATTCAGGAAAGGGTAGGAAAGCTCCACAGCACGAAAAATGAGCTTGAAAAAAAGCTGATGCTTGTTGACAGGCGTGTGAAGAAAATTGATACGAAGCCTCTTCTTGATCCGCTTAACAGGTGGGATACGCTTACCGTTGAGGAGAAAAATAATCTTGCACGAATGATGATTGAGAAGATATACATATCGGCGGAAAAAGGTGTAGATATACACTATTATTTTTAAGATTTTTTAGGCTCTCTTGTTTTGTTGGGCAATCCCTTGATTAAGAAAGAAATGGAATTGCAAGCACATATAAAGGATTTGAAATCCGAAAAGGCTCGTTACAACGAGAACCTCTATGAGCTTCAGGACAATATCCGTGTGAAATATCCCAATGAAATTATGCACAGTGAGCTTGTAATCAAGCATTATACGGCTGATTTGCAGACTGCAAATTCTGCTCCGAAGGCTATTGATGAGGAAGGTAAGGTATCATATCCTCTGAAAATGGGCGATAAGGTGTATCCCACACGAAAGGAAGCAGGAGAAGCGTTCAAGGAAGCTGTCTGCAAAAATCTCGGAATGATGATGTCGGGCAAGGAAATTCAGCTTGGAGAATATCGTGGCTTGCAGCTGTCGGTTATGTACAACGATTTCCGTAAAATGCCGCAGGCTTGTCTAAAGGGAGAAAAGGCTCATTACTGTGATATAAATATTGAAACAACAGCAGGCAACATAATCAGGCTTGACAACGTTATAAACAATATTAAGAAATCCATTGATGACCTTTCGGCAAAGGTGAAAATAAAGAAAAATGAGCTTGAGCAGATGAAAATTGACGTAGAGAAATCCTTTGAAAAGGAACAGGAGCTTGCTGCTGCGGAAGCGGAGCTTGAAGATGTTCACATAAAGCTCACTCAGTTTGAGCTTACGGACGATTCGGCACAAAAGGATATGTTTGAACGTCTTGTGGACACATTCCCCGAGGTGATGACAGGGGAGAAATCTTATGTCAAGTATGAAGCGGAGTGCTTTATGCCCCTGCACGTTGAAATGAACAGCGATGTGCTTACTATATCGCAGACCTATGTTCAGAATGGCGACCTTATGTACGATCCCCGTATTGACTTCAAGGTTGATTATGAGAACAAAAAGGTTATTCCGCAGAGCTTTGAAAACAGCGGAGAGGGAGTGTATGAGAGATATGACATTTCAGACGGAAAGCCTGAAACTATGAAGCAGATAAACGATATTCTTACTTTTGCCGATGACTGGATGGACAGGATCGAGGAGCAGGGGTATTCCGAAGTCAACGTTGAAAAATGCGAAGAGCATAGCAAGGATTATTTCAGATAATTTGACTTTGTTTGAGTGATAAATGGAATATAGTCTAAAATTCGACAATGTTCAAATAGTAGATAATGGTTTATAATGGAGATGGGTGATGTAAATGATTGTCTATTCTCCGCTATGGGAAACAATGAAAAGCAAAGGCGTAACGACTTATGCCTTAATACATAAGCATCATATAAGCAGCAGTACAATAAGCAGATTGAAGCATAATCAGGGGGTGACAACGCAGTTAATTGACGATCTATGTGTTATACTGCAATGTGAAGTTGATGAGATTATGAAATTTGAAACTCCCAACGATAATTAACACCGCTTGTTCAGTAATTGAAGTGAACAAGCGGTGTTTTTATATATTCATACAAATAAAATGACAGCAGAACTGTCGGAATGGAGTAAAAGCATGAGGTACTATTTTATTAAAAAAACAAGGTAGAAGTCCACGATGAGATCGTAAAGGCACATAACAGGTGTCACTCTTATGAGGTTCGGCAGATGGTCAAACTCAGAAAAAATGTTGAATTTTATGGTTCTGATGAAGAATTGACTTGGAAAATTCCTGCCGTGGGAAAAAGTGTTGATGAGCTGTATGAGGAAAAGGAAAGGAAACTGTATATTGATTTAGTCCTGAAAAAGCATTTATCGGACAGAGAGCAGACGGTTATCAGACTGATCATATATGAACAGTACACACAGGCGGAAACGGCAAAAATTCTCGGTATTACTCAGCCTACGGTAAATATATATTACAAAAGAGCTTTAGCAAAGCTTAAAGGTATATTAAACAACAAAAACGTTTGAGCTTTGTATAAAAATACGAATAAGTAAAAAATTTGTATTTTCTGTCTATTATTTTTGAAATAAAGCATACCTTGCTGTATAGAGAGTGAAATCTCAAAAACGGAAAGGGGCTAATAAATAATGGACAATAAAAAGGAAAAGCTGTTTACCGTAAAGGAAGCGGCAAAGCTTATAGACGGGCTGACAGAATACAGGATAAGACAGATGTGCAAAAACGGGCAGTTGGATTGCTTTAAGGCAGGAAACAAGCTTCTTATCAGCGAGGAGAGCTTGTATGAAGCTGTTCATATTAAAAAGAAATTGCAATTCATCGCTTTAAAGCGATGACAAAATTTGCGAAGCGTGTTATAATAAAAACATAAAAAATGCAGTCTGACGTATTGGTAGTACGAAAGACTGCACGGATTTACAAATCATTCCCAAAGGAAAGATAACATAAACCCCATCAACATTATGTTATCATTTTTCCTTTGGAATGTCAAGTGCTTTGAAAGGAAAAGGTGATAAAATGGCATCGTATGTTAAACGTGGCAGTGGATATGATATTCGCTGTTACTGCGGAACAGATGTAAACGGCAAGCGTATCAACAAGTATAAAACTTGGACTCCCGAAAAGGGAATGACCCCAAAACAAATTGAACGTGAGCTTCAGCGTAAAATTCTTGAATTTGAAGAGCAGTGCGAACGTGGACTTTTGCTTGATGCAAATATAACACTTGCGGATTACTGCAATGATATTTGGCTCAAACAGATTGAAAATGAGATAAAGCCTACAACATACAGACGATACTGTGGCGTTCTTAGGCGTGTTCTTCCCGGCATAGGTCACTTGAAAATAGGTCAGATACAGCCGTATCATCTGCGTTCATTCTTTGACGATCTTCGTGAAGAGAAGCGTGAAGATGTGAAATGCACACCAAATGATGAAGCCAGGCGTTTGAGCAGAACGGAAACTCGTCCCGAATTGTCAAAGCATATCGGGATAGCTACCACAACGCTTGATTCCGTAAGAGCAGGAAAGAATGTCAGCAAGGAAACGGCTGAAAAGTTTTCGGAATATTTTAAGCTCCCTATGAAGAAGTTGTTTGACAGCGAGGAGATAACGCTTGCTTCAAGGACTATCCTGCATCATTACAGAGTTATCTCAACTATTCTACAGTCGGCGGTATATAACGAGGTAATTATCAATAATCCCTGCAAGAGAATTAAAGCTCCGAAGGTAGAGCTTACGGAAGCTCATTATCTTGATGAAAAGCAGGCGGAAGTTCTGCTGAACACGGTTTTGGAAAAAGCTGTTCACCCTTTTGATATGATAGTGATCCTTCTTTTACATACGGGAATGAGAAGGGGAGAGTGCTGTGGGCTTAATTGGGACGATGTTGATTTTGATAACTGTACTATAAATATACAGCGTTCGCTTTTGTATCTCCCCGAAAAAGGCGTATTTGAGAATGATACAAAAACTTATTCATCAAGGCGTGTCATTAAAGTCGGACAGGATATTATAGATATGCTTGAATTATTCAGAAAGTGGCAGGACAGCGAAGCAGTCAGACTGAAAGACAAGTGGATCGACAGCGGAAAGATTTTTACCGCCTGGAACGGCAAGCCGATAAATCCCGGAACCGTAACAAGCTGGTTTCATAAATTCATTCAGGATAATGGACTTACGCAGATCTCTATTCACGGTTTAAGGCACACAAACGCTTCTATTATGATTTCAAGCGGTGTTCCGATAACTACCACCGCCAAAAGGCTCGGACATTCAACCTCCGCAACAACGAGCAGAGTATATGCTCACGCTATTGCTTCGGCTGATGCGGTTGCGGCACAGGTCATTCAGTCGGTGCTGCCGATTAAGTGAACTTTTATAGCAGAAGTGCTGTTTAAAAGTTTAGCCCTGCATTTGCAAAATAGTATTTCATTGTTTAGCACAGGGCTAATTCTGATTAAGATGGTCCTGCCAGTGCAGTGATATCTTCGGCTATCGAGGCGGTTATACCTTTGAAAATCACGGAACCTTGATGATAATATCAGGGTTCTTTTTTTATTCCGAAAAATATACCGTTTGTCGGATTTATGTTGAATTATGCCGAAAAATAAAGTATTATAAACCTAATTAGATTTTGATCTTATTTCGTGGATGTTTGGCTGACAGTATTTCTTTCTGCTTTGACATTGCAACGTGTGTATATATCTGAGTTGTTGTGATAGAGCTGTGACCGAGAATCTTCTGTATGTAACGTATGTCAACATCCTCTTCAAGCAAAAGTGTGGCAAAGGAATGTCTGAACAT
>CALBHM010000112.1 GCA_937892835.1 uncultured Ruminococcus sp.
TATTCGCCGAAAAAAATGAAACCGATGCTTATCGAAAAGACGAAGCTTTTCCACAAGCTCTCGTTCGGCACACGCTGGAACCTGCGTGACATTGTACGTCACAAATCCCGTTCGGCAATGAGCCTCCTCGGAATTGTCGGCTGTACACTGCTTATCATGGCATCATTCGGCATGAGGGACACCATGAATGCCTTCCTTGACACCTACTATGACGGCGCAATGAAATATTCTTCAAGAATTTATTTCACGGAAAACGCAACGGACGAACAAAAAAATAAGCTCACGGAGAAATACTCCGCTGACCTGAGTGCATCTGTCAGCGTTCAGGCAGAGGACAAAACAATTTCAGTCGATGTTTACAAAATCGAGCACGACCTGATTGCCTTCCCCGGCGAAGATATGGATTATGTAAAACTCCCCACTGACGGTGCATTGATTTGCGAGAGACTTGCAGATGAATTTAACGTTAAAGAGGGCGACAAGCTGACATTCAGCCCATTCGGCACGGACAAGGAATACACTGTAAAAATCAGCAATATAATGCGAAGTGTTTCAGAAAGCATTGCAATAAGCTCAGACTATGCAAAAGAAATCAAGCTTCCGTTCACTTTCGATTCCGCTTACACAAAAACGCAAAAATCAGATATTACAAGCGATTCAAGCATCAAAAGCATCCAATCGAAGCAAATGATAATAGATTCGTTTGAAACTTTTATCGATATTTTCAACACAATGATAATTATTCTCGTTCTCGGTGCTCTTGTTCTCGGAATTGTAGTTCTTTACAACCTCGGCGTTATGAGCTACACGGAGCGATATCGTGAAATGGCTACCCTTAAGGTTGTCGGATTTAAAGATAAAAAAATCGGGCAGCTGCTTATCGGGCAAAACCTATGGCTCTCTCTTGTCGGCGTTATCCTCGGAATTCCGGCCGGAATAGGTACACTCGATTACCTGTTAAAAGCTCTTGCCGGCGAATACGAAATGAAAATGCAAATCAGCGTATTCTCGGTTGTAATCAGCATTGTGCTGACCGTCGGAATGTCGCTTCTCGTCAGCCTCATGGTTTCACGCAAGAACAAGCAGATTGACATGGTTGAGGCTCTTAAGGGTGCAGAATAATGGTCGAGTTTAAAGAAATAATACTTGCTGCGGCGGTGACAGGCGCAACTTTTGCTTGCACAACCAAGGTAAAAGCGTTATTATATAACATAGCAAACAGAAAGGATGATACGAATGTTGAAAATCACAATGGGAATTGACGGCATGATGTGCGGAATGTGCGAAAGCCATATTAACGATGCGATT
>CALBHM010000113.1 GCA_937892835.1 uncultured Ruminococcus sp.
ACCGGGAACGCTCGTGTCCATGATGTTATCCGCCCATAGAACGTTGGCAACATTCTTGATTTCCGAAATACTGTTTTTCAGCTTCATAACGGTATTAGGCGAAACCTTTCCACCGTTGTCATCAACCGTTTTGACAAGTACAATGGTCATTGAACCGCCGCCGAAATCCTCTTCAAGGATATTCTCGCCCTTAACGGAGTCAAGCTTAGACGGAAGATAACTCAGAATGTCGTAATTAACATTTGTTAAAATATAGCTGATCGTAGCCGGAATCAGCAATAGCAGCGATATCAAAACAATCAATTTTGGTTTGTTAACAACCAAATCGGATATCTTTTTCATTTTCAGTCTCCTTTGTTTAAAAGCCGAATAGGTTAAATATTGCAAGGATATAAGTGATAAGTCCAATAACAATTACACCGCCGAGAGCGATAATAAGAGCTTTCACTTTTTCGTATTCATCCGCACTGAAAATATATCTCATAACAGAGCGGAAATTCTTTCCGAAAAGGTCAAAATAGCCGATTGTGTAGGTTTCAAAAGTGGTCGGGTCGTTTTCATCTATTACAAAAACTCTCGTTCCTCTCGAAATCATGTTGCCATAGCTTCTGAACGAAGCACCGGGCGTCTGAATAATGTTGACGCCGTCAATCTGACCGGTGAAGCAATTCATATGGTCGTGGCCAAAAACAAGTCCGCATACGTCGCCGCACTTTTTGATTGCGTTAAGCTGCCCGTAATCAGGCTCATCATTGCCTTCTATCTCAAAAGCAAAGCCCTTTGCCTTTGTAGAATCGAGTCTGACGTATTCATCATCGCCGACCTTAATTGCACCCTTATCGTCGGCATTGCATTTTTCATAGAACTGAGCCGTTTCGGCAACCGGAATATGCTGGAACATCAATGACATAACGGGGCCGTTGTTCTCAAAACGCAGCTGACGGCTCTTTCTCTCATACCATTCGATCGTTTCCGGCTGAACCCTGCCGAATGTCGGTCTGCCGTTTTCGTCCGAGCCGGCCGAATCGAGCATCCAAATATTATATTTCATCTTGTCGTCATTCGATGAATAAATCGGAATATTATACGTGTCGCATTCAACGCTGTCGTCCTCCGTGTTGTAAGGAACGCAATATTTATATTCGCCGTAAATTTCCGCCTGTTCCTTCTTTGAAATTATATTCATGTCGTCATGATTGCCATAGATAAAAGCAAACGGAATTTTTCTTTTTTCAATCGGGTCAAGCACCAGTCCGAGAGCCTTTCTCATTCTTTTGAGTACGGCTTCCTTGGTGGTTGCACTCTTTTTTCTGCCTATAAGGGCATCGTCAATATGATTACCGAGAATATTATCGCCCGTAAGAACAATTAAATCCGGTTTCACCTTGTCATAGGTCTTGTCCAGCATTTTAAACATTGCTTTTCTCGGAATATGCATATCCTGAGCGTCGCTGACCTGAAGAATCGTAAATTTTCCGTTTTTATTAAATTTAAGCTTTTCACTATACATTATTTTAGCTCCGTCTTTTAGTGATATATTCAATTTATTTTATCATATAACAACGACCATTGCAAGAAAAAAGCCGTCATTTAGACGGCAAATGAATAGATTTTACAATTATGTAATATCGTTTTCCTTTTTTATTCCGAAAAACAATCTGAGAATTCCGCTCCAAAATTTAGGCTTGTCGATCATGATAACTTTCATAAGCACCCTCCGTTATTTGCTGATGATGAATCCGAGAATTATGACGGCACATGACAGAACAGCCACAATGAAGGACTTCGGGCAAATCATTGCAACGATCATTCCAAGCCCGAAAGCCGAAAAATAATAGCCGAATCTACAGCTGCACCGCCTGCCTCTTCTCATAAAAACACCACCACAGTATTTTTTGTAACCGACAAAATCGGTTGCTTATTACATACTATGGCGGTTTCGATTTTTTGTTACAGCTGCCAGTCTTTTATATTCTTGACCTCGTTATACATTTTCACATAGCTTTCGTGACGTGAACGCATAACATCGCCGTTATTAACGGCCTCAACAAGACGGCAACCCTTGTCATTAACATGAGCACAGGTGGAAAATTTGCACGAATCAATATAATCGGCGAAATCAGGGAAGCAATATGCAAGCTCATCCTTTTTGATAAGATCGTTTGTTTCAAAATCAAGCGAAGAAAAACCGGGTGTATCTGCAATATATCCGTTATTAATCTTCAACAGTTCAACATGGCGAGTCGTGTGGCGGCCACGTCCGAGCTTTCTGCTGATTTCACCGGTTTCAAGAGCGAAATCGGGATACATCCTGTTGATAAGAGAGGATTTTCCGACACCCGAATTACCTGTAAAAACGCACACACCGTTCTCAATGACAGCTTTAACTTCACTGATACCCTCCCCCGTTTCGTTCGAAACGGCAAAGGTTTTGAATCCGGCATTCTTATATATTTCTATATATTCGTCTGCGCTTTGCAAATCATTCTTTGTAAAAACAATAATCGGTTCAACATTCTTGTAAACGGCAACTGCCGTCAAGCGGTCGATTATAAGAAGATTCGGTCTCGGGTCGCAGACTGAAGAAACAATAACAAGCTTATCGACATTGGCAATCGGCGGGCGCTTAAACATATTCCGTCTTTCGTAAATCTTGTCAATGGAATTCCTGCTGTTTTCATCAACGCTTATTTCGACCTTATCGCCTGCAAGCGGAGTAATCTTTTCCTTACGAAAAACTCCCCTCGCCTTGCATTCGTATATTATGCCGTCAGCGGCCTCTACATAGTAGAAGCCACCGATTCCTTTTATTATAATTCCGTCAATTTTCACTGATATCACCAAAGGTTATTTTGATTTGAACATCGGGTGAAACGCTTACGCCGCTTGCCGGTTCAATCTTAACAACAATGCCGGAAACAGAGCCTTCCGAAATAATGTTCGTGAAGCCTGCTGCTCTGAGTTTAGCCATTGCAATGGCATAGGAGTCGCCGACAACATTCGGAACCGTGTATTCAACCGGCTTAGTTGTTGTAGTTGCATCAACATATTCATATGTTGTTTCGTTACTCAAAGAAACAGGCGATGAAGTGAAATTAACATTGCACTTATAAATCAGCTTGCCGTCAACGAAGAACTTGAAAACGGAAGTTGCTTCATAACCTCTTACAGTAACCTCGACATTTGAGCCGTCAAGAGTGCACGTTCCGGTGAAAACAGTTGTATCGTCAAGCGTTGCCGTCACATTGCCCTGACCGTTATATTTGGGAAGAGTAACAGTGATATTGGTTGACTGCTCAATAAGCTTACCCTTACTTACTGTAATAACAACATTTGAGCCTGACGGTATCTTCGAGCCTTTAAAGGTATTTGAAATTACGTAGCCTTTAGTTACCGTGTCGCTGTACTCAGACTTTGTCGAAACAGTAAATCCGGATGAAGTAAGAACCTTCTTTGCATTCTCTTCATCAAGATTTGAAACATCGGGAACAATAACAAGCTTCTCTTTCGTCTCGTCATATGAAACGTATTCGAGTGTGACGGACGTACCGACCGAAACCTTGTTTCCGCCCTTGGGGTTGATGCTTACAACTGTACCTGCGGGAATACCGGGATAATCCTTTTGCTCAACCTCTTTCTCTTTTATCTTGAAGCCGAGACTGTTGAGCCTTGTAACTGCGGTAACGTAATCAGTACCTATCAAATCATCCGGCACTTCAACAAGCTCCGCATTTGTTGCGATAACAAGCTCAATCTTTGTCTTTTTAGGATCAATCTTTGTTCCCTTTTCAGGTGTCTGAGAGATGATCTCGTTTGGTGAAACCTCAGCGTCAACCTTTTCAGTAACGTCAAACACATAGTTAGGATACTTATTCTTGAATTCTTCCTCATCATAGATAATTCCGACAAAGTTAGGCACTTTCACTTTGGAATTGCCGGTGAGATATCCCATTTTGAAGAGCACACCGAATGCAACGGCAAGAACTACAACGAGTGCCGTAATTACTCCGACGAGAATAGGAATGGTTCTGTTCTTGACAACAGGCTCGTCCGCCTCATCGTCCTCATCCTCGACAGTATCAATATGTTTAAACGAGCCTGTAATGTTCGGGATATACTTTGTAGGCTCTGTATTCTTATAATCATAGTCAAACTGAATTGAGGGATTACGTCTGAATTCCTCAAGATCGAGAAGCATCTCGGCTGCAGACTGATATCTGTCGTTGACATTCTTCTGCATGGCCTTGAGAACGATCTGCTCAAGGCCGACGGGAATGGAGGGATTTATATCTCTCGGCTTCACCGGATCCTGCTGAAGCTGCATAATAGCAACGGAAACTGTATTGTCAGATTCAAATGGGAGCTTACCCGTAAGCATTTCATAGAGCATTACACCTACGGAATAGATATCCGCCTTGTCGTCCGTAATATCTCCCCTCGCCTGCTCGGGGCTTATGTAATGCACCGAGCCGATTGTGGAATCTGTCATTGTTCTTGTTTCACTGCGAGAAAAACGTGCAATGCCGAAATCAGTAACCTTTATTGCACCGTTTTCGAGCAGCATAATGTTCTGCGGCTTGATATCACGGTGAACGATTCCCTTGTCATGCGCATGCTGGAGAGCACGCAGAATCTGAGTTACGAAGAAAACAGCTTCCTTGTAATTGATAACGCCCTGCTGCTGAATATACTCCTTGAGAGTAATTCCGTCAACACATTCCATAACAATATATTGAATCCTGTCGCCGTAGCTGACATCATAAACCTTTACGATATTTGGATGAGAAAGAACGGCGATAGCCTTTGACTCGTTTTTGAAGCGACGTCTGAATTCCTCATTTGCAAGAAATTCTTCCTTAAGTATTTTTACGGCAACAATTCTGTCGTCAATATTGTCATATGCCTTGTAAACTACAGCCATGCCGCCGACGCCGATTATCTCCTGAATTTCGTAACGACCGTCAAGTCTTTTTCCTACATAATTTTCCATAAACAGAATCCCTTCTTAATTACTCGCTTACGATGACAACCGTGATGTTGTCTCCGCCGCCGTTTTCATTTGCAAGTTCAACAAGCTTATCGGCAATTTTATATCTGTCCTCGGTTTTGCAAACCTCGAGAATAACTTCATCATCAACGTAATTTGTCAGTCCGTCCGTGCAGAGCAGTACCAAATCATTTTCATTGAGCTGCTCCTGAGAATAATCTATCCTTACCTCCGGATCAACGCCCAAGGCTCTGGTTATAACATTCTTCTTGGGATGATCCTTTGCCTCCTCGGGAGAAATCTCACCGTTGTCAACCATCATCTGAACAACGGAGTGATCCGTCGTCACCTGAGTTATGCCCGAATCGGAAACAACGTAGATTCTCGAATCTCCGACATTGGAAATATAGAGGGTATCGGCATTTCTGACAGCCAAAACAACCGTCGTTCCCATGCCGCTTAGCTCCTCATTGTTCTTCGCCATTGAATATAAGGTAATATTTGCGGCGTCAACCGATGAGATAAGCAGATTTTTAACCGAATTATCGTTCATTCCTACATGGTAGCCCGAAGTCAGCTTATCGGAAATAACCTTTACAGCCGCCTCGCTCGCTACGTTACCGCCGTTTGCTCCGCCCATTCCGTCGCAAACAACGGCCCATGAGACTTCTGAGGTGAGATCACCTGCGGCATAAGAATCCTGGTTATTGGAACGGACCTTTCCGACATCGGTTTTTGCGGAAATCTTCATTTGTTTCCCTCCTTTTCGGCCTTTTCTCTGTTATGACGGCTTCTCAGCTGTCCGCAGGAAGCGTCTATATCCGAACCGAGGCTGCGTCTGACTGTCGCATTAATGCCCCGTGAATTCAATATCTGTATAAATCTTTCAAGTCTTTCATTTGTGCTTCTTTTATGTGAGCTTTCTACAATTTCATTTGCAGGAATCAGATTAACGTGACACAGCATTCCTTTTAAAAGTGAAGCCAGCTCATATGCACAGGCGTCGCTGTCGTTAACGTCCTTGATCATCGCATATTCAAACGAAATTCTTCTTGATGTTCTTTTTGTATATTCACGGCACGCCTTCAAAAGCTCCTCAATCGGGTACTTTCTGTTGATAGGCATCGTCTTTGAACGCATTTCATTATTGGGAGCGTGCAATGAAACCGAGAGCGTAAGCTGTAGATGTCTGTCCATCAAATCATAAATTCTCGGCACAACTCCGCAGGTGGAAAGCGAAATATTTCTCAGCGAAAGGTTAAGCCCCTTATCATCACCGACAAGCTCAAGAAAACGCATGGCATTGTCGAAGTTATCGAGCGGTTCGCCCATTCCCATCATTACGACGTGCGAAACACGGATATTCATATCTCTCTGTGCCGCATGAATCTGACCGATCATCTCGGACGGATAAAGACTTCTGACGCAGCCGCTTTTTGTTGATGCGCAAAAGACGCAGCCCATTTTGCAGCCGACCTGCGC
>CALBHM010000114.1 GCA_937892835.1 uncultured Ruminococcus sp.
CTGAGTTTGTTCCGATAAAGCTTAGCAAATTGCTTGAAATCTGTGCCGCAAAGAACGGAAACGCAAGCACGCTTGGCGAAATACTCAAAAATCTTCGTGTCGCCTATGATATAGGGACAAAGCGGCTTGCTTCAAATCTGAAAATCAGCGAATGGGATTTGACGGCAATAGAAAGCGGCGAAAAAATACCGTCAATAATTACGGCCATGAGATATTCGGCTCTTTTTGACGTTGAAATCGTGATGAAATTCAAAAACGGGAGGGGCTTCTATTCGTGCAAAAGACCTTAGAGGAGCTTGGAGAGGAATATCTTGAATCCGCAAAACTGATTGAAGAGCTTATAAAAAAATACAGGAAAATTTTAAAGGAGACATACAACTCCGGAAATTATCTGAAAACCTACGACACAAAGCGTAAGCTGACGATATTTTATGATCAGAAGCGTGAGCTTATTGCAATCGGTCACAAATTAATTAATTATTACAACAAGGAGGATAATTCTGATGAATTACATTAAAATGTCGGTTGAGGGCAACAAATTAAAGATAACAGAGGACTGCATAACCACAGGCGGCAGCAGAAATTATGACAGCTGCAAATTTACATTTGACAAGGTGTGGGACGGCTTTACACGTACGGCTGTTTTCTCAATCAACGGAGCGGAAAACTATCGTGTTACGCTTGATAATGACGCATGCTTTATACCTTCGCCCTGTATTGAGAAAGCGGGAATATTGCAAATCGGTGTTTTCGGCATAAATGATGACGACGTGATTATAACAACCAACTCTGTTGCACATCATGTTGAAGAGGGAATTGAAATGATGGGCGAGTGGGTCGAGGAGGACAGCGAGCTTGTTATCAATGCAATCAAGGAGTTGAAACGTTCCGCCGAGGAATACACAAAAAATCTTTCAAAAAGAGTAAGTGAGGAAATCGAAAGGCTTAAAACCGACAGCGGCAGGGGAGATGAAATACCCATGCAAGCAGATTGGTATTTCCCGGAGGAGTTTACGGACAGTGAGGCTGTATCGCCGCTTTCAAAGAGCGGAACGGAGTACCAAAAGTTTCTTGATTTTCGTCTCAGCTCACTTTTGAATGATTTCCCGGATTATGTCACAAGAGAGGAGATCGGCACGGATTCAAGCGGAGAATATACGATGTATGTCTATTCCTTCACACCTGCAAAATACGAAAAAACAATCTTTATCGCAACATGTCTTCACGGCTCGGACAAGTGTGCATTGCTTTCACTTTCACATTTTCTCGATTGTCTATGCCGTAATTATCAGAGCGACAAAACGCTGAATAAAATACGAAACAATGTGAAAATTTGCGTTATACCTGCGGTCAATCCTTATGCGATAAAGACTAACTCGACATACAACAAAAACGGAATAAATCTTGCATATAATTTTCCGTATCTTTGGGATGCTTGCACACGCTACAAAAAGGGTGATGCCGCCGCAGACCAAAAGGAAACGCAGAATGTTATAAAATACCTTGAAACAATAAAAAACGATAAGCTCTGTGCGGCGTTGGAACTTCACACCAATAACATAACCTATGCCGGACGTACAATTTACTACACCAGACAGCATGCAAACTGTGCAACTGCACTGGCCGATCTCGTCAATAATTTCAATTATAATTACACATACTCCGATTACACCGATAAGGCTATTCTTGCCGCTTCAAACAACGCATATCTTTCTGATTATATCGCTGATACCTACGGTATTAATACCTGTCAGCTTGTGTGGACAACGAACCTTTACGGTGGAGCATACACAAATTATTGCATAACAAAATACACCGAATTTATCGGCAATGCAATCAGGGTCATGGTAGATAACAGTCGCTTCATTCCAAAAAGAATGCCGCAGCCGTTTATAAAGCATTTCTCATGGAAGAAAAGCAATGACAGCGACGTTTTTACAATAAGCTCAACAGATTCTCTTGAAAAGATGCCGATTTCTTCATTCAAGCTGGGATTGGATGCACCGTATAATATTTCGTTGAACGGCTACGTCAGAATCGAGACCTCGGAGGCTTGTACGGTGAAAATAAATCCCGTTTTGTATCAGGTCTTTTCCGGTGAGCTTGACTATAAAACAAGAAGGGATGCAACCCAGTTTGTACAGGAGCTGACGTTAGCGACCGGAACCCACATTATTCCGATTTCAAGTGTTTTGCAGGCATTTTACAACTGTTATAACTTTTCCGACGACTGCAAATACAGCGAGGAGATGTTCTTTACATTGATGTTTAGTGCGTCCGTCGCAAACAAAGCCAAGGTAACTGCCTTTGCCGTTATGCTTGAGGCAACGCCGAGCGACATTGCCAAGCCTGTTGAGATTTCATCTCCTATTGGTCTTTGCTCCGACTACTCCGCCGATGATATTCCTACGCAAAAGGTGAGCTATCCGCTCGGAATTTTCTCGGAATATGATCCCTACTTTAATGACTGAGGTGGGCGTATTGACTGAAATAACGGTTTCATTAATTGCGTTTGCCGGAACGCTTGTCGGATCCCTCGGGGGAATTCTGGCGGCAAACAAGCTGTCGTCCTATCGCATTGAACAGCTTGAGAAAAAGGTTGCAAAGCACAATAATCTTGTTGAAAGAATGTATGCCGTCGAAAGCTCCGTCAAGTCGGCGCATCACAGAATTGATGATTTGCGAAACGAAATAGAATAGAAAAAGGGACTGCCGCTTATTTAAAACGACAGTCCCGAATTTTATTTAAGTCCGAAATATTCAGCAGCGTTGTTGTATGAAATATCTTTTATTATATCAATGAGTGAATCATCGTCGGGATAGAGCCCCTGCTCGACCCAATCTCCGATAAGTCCGCAGAGGATTCGGCGGAAGTATTCATGACGTGGGTAGGAGAGAAAGCTTCTCGAATCCGTGACCATGCCGACAAATTTTCCGAGAACACCGAGGTTTGCAAATGTTTTCAGCTGTTCTCTCATGCCGTCAATGTTATCGTTGAACCACCATGCGGAACCGAGCTGAATTTTTGAAGCGGCTTCACTCGACTGGAAGTTGCCGAGCATTGAACCGAGAACGTAGTTCGCCGTCGGATTGAGTGCAAAGAGAATGGTTTTCGGCAGGCATCCCTCCGCATCGAGGGAATCAAGCATTCTTGAAAGCTTGTGTGCGATATCACCGTCGCCGATTGAATCAAAGCCGGTATCGGGTCCGATTGATTTGAACATTTTTGCGTTGTTGTTTCTCATTGCACCGATGTGAATTTCGCAAGCCCAACCGTGGTGGGCGTACTCACGGGCAAAGAATCTGAACAGCTCGGTTTTGTATTTGTCCTGCTCGTCCGTGCTTAGAGTTTTGCCGCCGACAGCTTTTTTGAATATTGCTTCAAGCTCATCTGCACTTGCTCTGCTGTAAGGAACATAGCCAAAGGAATGGTCGCTCGCAAGACATCCGTTTTCGGCAAAGAAATCAATTCTCGTTTTCAGCACGTCTGTCAGCTTTTTATAGCTGTCAATTTTTTGACCGCTAACATTTTCGAGTGATTCAAGCCATGGAATAAATGTCGGCTGCTCGATATTGAGTGCTTTGTCGGGGCGGAATGCAGGGTAGACCTTGCATTTGAAGCTCTTATCCTCGGCAAGGAGTTTGTGATATTCCAGCGTGTCCGCCGCATCGTCGGTTGTGCAAAGGCAGGTGACGTTTGAATTAACGATAAGCTCCCTCGGCGTGAAGCCTCCGGCGGCAATTTTTGCGTTAGCCTTGTTCCAAATTTCGTCGCAGGTTTTCTCGTTCAGCGGTTCGTAAATATCAAAGTATCTTTGCAATTCGAGGTGCGTCCAGTGATAAAGCGGATTGCCTATGCAGACCGGCAAAACCTTAGCCCACGCTTTGAATTTTTCATAACCCGAAGCGTCACCTGTTATGTATTTTTCTTCAATGCCGAAGCTGCGCATAGCTCGCCATTTGTAGTGATCACCGCTGAGCCAAAGTTCGGCTATATCGGCCGGCTGCTTGTTTTCGTAAATCTCTTTCGGTGAAAGGTGACAGTGCCAGTCAAAAATAGGCATATTTTCTGCCCCGTCAAAGAAAAGTCTTTTTGCTGTATCGTTATATAGAAGAAAGTTTTTATCCATAAATTTTGCCATTTAGTTCAACTCCTTTTCAATGATTATACAATATTAAAAAGCAAAATGAAAGTGTAAAACGGTAAATAATCTTGAAAAAAAGAAATGAATGTGTTAATATATATAAAAATCAGAGTAGGTGGTATTATTATGTCGAAAGAAAAGGGATTTTTTGCAGAATTTAAGAAGTTTATTATGCGTGGCAACGTTATCGACCTTGCAGTCGGCGTTATCATCGGTGGTGCGTTTCAGGCGATAGTCAGCTCACTCGTTGAGGATATTGTCACTCCGCTGCTCGGCATTATTTTAGGTAAGGTTGATTTTTCAAACCTTGCCGTAACAATCGGTGACGCTTCAATCGGTTACGGTAAATTTATCACGGCGGTTATTAATTTCTTTATTATGGCTCTTGTCATTTTTGCTATTGTTAAGACAATCAATGATGTTTCCGACCGTTTGCACAAGAAGCCGGAGGAAGAGCCTGCTCCGACAACAAAGGTTTGCCCTTATTGCAAGTCCGAGATTGATATTGAGGCTGTTAAGTGCCCTCATTGCACATCGGATGTTGAATAATTAAGGAGCGGATAATATGCAGGAGGTAATCCTGAAAAAGGTTATGTTCGGCGGCTATGATTGCTATGAGGTTATGAACCACATAAATGCAATGCAGATTAAGCTGAACAGATCAAAAAAAGATTCGGATAAGCTTGATGAGCTGAGGCGTGAAGCGGATGAGCTGAAAGCGGAGATTGCCGAAAAGGATGAGGAAATTTCTCAACTGACCGAGAAAATCAAAGAGCGTGAAGAAGCGCTCAGAAAGAATCAACCGTCAAAGCTTTTTCTCAAAAGAACCGAGGAATATACGGATAATTATATCGAGGCGGCACGCTCACTTGAAAAATCCGTCAGGGAGCTTACGGCGGATCAAGTGCTTGAGGCTAAGCAGAGAATAAAGGATTTGCAAGCCGAGCTTGACAATATTTCTGCGGCAATCGAGGAAACCTTTGTATCCGTTTCCGATTTAAAAAACGAATACAAGGATATCAACAAAAGCTATAAGGAAATAATCAACGAAACAGCTGCCGCAGAGAAGAAGGAAAAGAAGCCGGCGGAGAAGAAAACCGCTAAAAAAACAACAAAGAAAACGACAAAAAAATCTTCGCCGAAAAAAACGAAAGCCGACAATGCAGAGGCATTGGAGCTTATAAGGCAAAGCGAAGAAAAATATAATAATATATAACAGACGCTGCCGCATTTAGCGCAGACCAAAGAGCAAAAATAAATATAAAAGGCTATAATTCACAAATGGCGATTAAACGAAATGATCAAGAGTGGATTATAGTTTTTTTCTTTATATGTAATTGAAATTTTTTGCTCTTTTAAACATTTTTTTGCCCACTCGCAGTACAAAAAGTACAGCTTCGGGGCAAAGAAAATGCTTTCTGCAACTAAATGCAACAGTGCCTTTTGCATAGGAATGCTTTAAAATCTAACTGTGATCTCTCCGCTGGAGAGATTTTTTGTTTCACCGTTTTCGCTGACAATCAAATTCGCATTATCGTCAATTCCGATTGCCCTTGCAAAATGTTCAACATTGTTTTCATAATATTTAATTTCCCTGCCGATAACGCAGGATTTTTTTCTGTAATAATCAAGATAGGTTCTGTTCTCAATATCGGCGGCAAAAGCAATCATTTTTTCGGTGACTTTTGCTACAAAAATATTTCTGTCGATATCTTCGCCAAGCGAACCGGCTCTTGCGCCGACGTCATCGGGGAAATCCGTTGTGCTGATGTTAACTCCTATTCCTATGCAAAGACCGTCAACCTTTCCGTTTTTTATAATCGACTGAACCAGAATTCCGCAGACCTTTTTTTCGTTAACATAAATGTCATTCACCCATTTTATTTTCGGGTCAAGATCGGTCATCTCTTCAATCGTTTTTGCAACGGCAACGGCAACGGCCGAGGTGACGAAAACAACATCTGTCAGCTCGCCCTCGGGGCGAATTACAATCGAAAAGTATACGCCGCTTTTGGCAGGGGAATAGAAGCTTTTACCTTGTCTGCCCTTGCCTTTCGTTTGCCCCTCAGCGGCAACAAGAATGTTTCCTTCAACTGTCTTGGCAAGCTCAATCGCTCTCGTGTTGGTCGAATCGGTCACATCATATGTAGTGACTGCAGTGCTCGGAAGCATTGACGAAATTATTTCCTGATTAAGCATGTTTTCACCCTTTCGGCGTTTGTGTTTTCTCTAAAATAATATCACTTATTTCGTTCGTTTACAAGAACAAATTTGATTCTGGAGAATAGAATGTAATATAACAATGAATGAGGTGATTCGATGGACAACAGCTGCTTTTATTACGGAGTGAACACGGCTGACGGCGTACATTCGGGGATTTTTGAGCCGGAGAATTATAAAAGTCTATTTGCTGTTAAAGGCGGATCGCCGGAGCTGAAAGATAAAATTTTTATCGAGCTTTCAGAAGAACTTTTTCAAAAAGGTATAGAGAATGAATTGCTTTTTTCTTTCGATAATTGCAGCGGAATTCTTTGCACCAATGAAAAAATTCTTGTAGCAGACGAAAAAATCTTGAAAGAAAAACAAATAAAAAATATCGACAAAATCATTGACTTGAATGAAGTGTTTTCAGAAAAAATTCCTTATGAACTTTTACATATCTATGAGAAAGAATATATCAAAAAAATTGCACGGTGCAACAGATTTTTGTCGGCCGCCGACAGCGTAAAAAAAGATGCACTGCGTATTGATGCAATGTCTGTGAACGTCGGCGATGTTGTAAATTATTCTTCCAAGCTTTGGAAAAAACTCGGTGCGGAAATGCGGGGAATCATCGGAAAGGAAACAAAAAAGTTTGTTTCCTGCATAACTCCCGACGGTGCGGAGCTGAACATGAAAGCCTTTGACGCTTGCGAACGTTTGACGGTAATTGTTGACAAAACGGGAGCGGTATCGACGATGATCGTTGACCGATTGCGCCGCTATGCACTCGGCTCCGGATATGATGTTGTTAGTTGTATATGCTCGCTTGACAGCAAAACTGTTGAGCATATTATCGTGCCCGAGCTGAGTTTCGGAGTCTTTTCTTCGGAGCATTATCACAGAATTCTGCCGAAAAAAGAGCGACGAGTTTTTGCTTCACGATTTCATACCAAAGACAGTGAGCGTTACAAAAATCGAATAAATTTTTCGTTGAAAGCCTATCGCTCGTTGATGAATGAGGCCTTTGATTCGCTGATTGGAGCACAGGCAGAGGAGAGAAAAATTAATTATATTTTCGGCAATGTTGTTGATGTTTACGACGCAGTTACGGAAATAATCGAAAGCATATAAATAAAAATCCGACCATTGATTTATCAAAGGTCGGGAATTTTTTATTCTGCAGCCGTTTCAATTTGTTCTGCACCTGTCACATCAAGCTTCTTTGTCTTTCTTAAAAGAATTATTGTGCTGATAACGTCAAGGATGGGAATAAACTGCAAAATATAGTGTATAAGCGAAATACCGTCGCCGTGCTTTTTGCGAAGCGTTGCGACATTTGCCGCTCCGAAAAATCCGCTTTGCACGATGAAGGCGCAGGTATACCAAATCGGCAAGAGAATAGGAATTACTGCAATAACTGCGAGACCACGGCTTGCACCGATGAGAACAATTACATATATTACACCGTAAATAAAATTAAAAATGTAAAACGGAATAGTTTTGAGCTTCAAAAGCAACCATGACTTTTTCAGAGAGTCACATTCCGACTTGATGTACATTTTTACCGCTGTTGCCGCACTGAGACAGCCTACTACCTGAACAGCGACAAACGAAATTGTCAGAACGATAAAAAATAGTATTACCCAAATTTTCGTTTCGCCTGTCGCTTCATCCGTTCCGTAGCCAAGTGCGGGGATAATTCCGTATTGCAATGCTAATTGAATATATAGCATCACAAAAAATGCTTTTACCAGTTTCATTTTTCTTCCCATCCCTTTCGGCTTACGCCTGAACCTTGTGGAAAATCTTCTTGCCCTTCTTAACGATTATTGCATTTGCCTTGAGGTCATCACAGGTGAAAGAAAGTCCGATATCGGTTACCTTCTTGTCGTCAACCGAAACGCCGCCCTGCTGAACAAGACGTCTGCCCTCGCCACGGGACTTTGTGATGTTAGTCTTGAGAAGAATGTCAAGAATATCAATCTTTCCGTCGGTGAAATCGGTATCGGAAAGAGTTGTGGCCGGCATATTGTCGAGGTTTGCTCCGCCGCCGAAGAGTGCCTTTGAAGCTTCTCTTGCCTTCGTTGCCTCTTCCTCGCCGTGAACGAGCTTTGTAAGCTCAAATGCAAGGATATCCTTAGCCTCGTTGAGCTGTGCACCTTCCCAGTGATCCATTGCGTCAATTTCTTCAAGCGGAAGGAAGGTAAGCATACGGATGCACTTGAGAACGTCCTGATCGCCGACATTGCGCCAGTACTGATAGAATTCATAGGGACTTGTCTTTTCCGGGTCAAGCCAAACAGCACCCGAAGCGGTCTTGCCCATCTTTTTACCCTCGGAGTTCATGAGCAGGGTGATCGTCATTGCATAAGCGTCCTTGCCGAGCTTCTTCCTGATAAGCTCTGTGCCTCCGAGCATGTTTGACCACTGATCGTCGCCGCCGAACTGCATGTTACAGCCGTACTCCTTGAAAAGATGATAGAAGTCGTAGCTCTGCATGATCATGTAGTTGAACTCAAGAAAGCTGAGACCCTTTTCCATTCTCTGCTTGTAGCACTCGGCACGAAGCATGTTGTTAACGGAGAAGCATGCGCCGACATCACGAAGAACGTCAACGTAGTTGAGGTCAAGAAGCCAATCTGCATTGTTAACCATCATTGCTTTGCCCTCGCCGAACTCAATAAAGCGGCTCATCTGCTTCTTGAAGCAGGCAATGTTGTGGTCGATATCCTCTTTTGTAAGCATCTTTCTCATGTCGGTTCTGCCCGAGGGGTCACCGATCATACCTGTGCCGCCGCCGAGGAGGGCAATCGGTCTGTTGCCGGCCATCTGGAGTCTCTTCATAAGGCAGAGAGCCATGAAGTGACCGACATGAAGGCTGTCGGCTGTCGGGTCAAAGCCGATGTAGAAAACGGCTTTTCCGTTATTGATAAGCTCCTTGATTTCGTCTTCGTCCGTGACCTGAGCAATGAGTCCACGGGCAACAAGTTCGTCATAAATTGTCATTTTGAAGTTTCCTTTCTCGTGAAAAAATTTTAGACAGAAAAAGCCCTCTGCCCTTAGGGCAGAGGACGAATTATCGTGTTACCACCTCTGTTCACCGAACCCTCACGGGAACGGCCTCGGCGAGTACATACATACTCTGACGTTTAACGCACGCACACGGCACAGCCTACTTCAATTTTCAACTGTGCAGCTCGAGGATGTATTTGGGCAAAACTCTCACGCTTTCTCGCACCGGCCGAAAGCTCTCTGTGCATCCTTTTTTGCTTACTTCTTCCCGTCAAAGCTGTTGAAAGCATTATATATTGTTTAAAGAATTTTGTCAAGCGGTTGACGGGAAAAAGAAAAAAGTGTAGAATATTCAGCAGTATATTAAACATTAACGGAGCGAAAATTATGAGAATGCGAAGAAAAAAGAAT
>CALBHM010000115.1 GCA_937892835.1 uncultured Ruminococcus sp.
TATGCCGCAAACGACGTCGTTTTGATAGTTTTGTGGACGATGGCAACAATGATCGACATATCTTATGTTTCCGTAATAATCTGCTTCGTCGTTTTCCTCGTCAATGACCTCTACGGCTTCATTAATTGGAAGCGCATGAAGAAAATTCAGCAGGGGAGCAAGTAAATTTAGTCAAAATAAAACAGTTCTCAAAATCCAATGATTGAGAACTGTTTTATTTTTCGTATTGTTTTGGATTGTCTGTTTGCATTAAGATATAATCTATGCTTACATTATATAAATTTGAAAGTGAGACAAGTATTTCATCTGTAAGCGGCTGAACGCCGGTTTCGATATAACTGTATTTTCTTTGTGTAATACCGATTTTATCCGCAACCTGCTGTTGTGTCATATCGTGATCTTCCCGAAGATCCTTAATTCTGTTATTCATTTTAAATCACCGAAAATATTTTAATATAGATGAATATTATCTATTGACATTTAGATAAAATTAGTCTAAAATTGTTTTTGATATTTTGTAGTAAAGATATTATGATCATAAAAAAGAAAGGAAGATTTTAATGAAAAAAATAATTGCGGCAGCACTTTCAATTTTAGTAGCTGCATGTGGCTACACAATGGTCGATAAGGCAACTGATGATAGACTTGTTACTCTTGAAAAACAGGCATCATCATATCAAGCAGACATTTCTGATTTGCAAGAAAGAGTAAGCAAATTGGAATCTTTGACCACAACTGCACCCGATATTCTCGCATATAACAAGAATCAAATTGTTGCTTATTATAACACCTGCCTTCAAAGCTCATATGCTCAGACGAAAATGACCGACGTTAAAACAGAAAAGGTAACAATCGATGTTGATTCCGTTACAATTAATGGAAGGGAAAACGGTACGGTAACAAATATGGCGAACCTCATTGCTAACAACAATCAGAAGCAGATCGAGGATAGCAAGAGCTTCTCAATAGGTATATCCTCTGATGGCACAGCGGCAAGTACCTTTGTTCTTCCGGCAAATCTTTCTTCCGCCGGCGTTAAAAGTGCAAGTATTTCGAAAAGTGGAAGAGGATATAAGGTGGTTATAACTCTCATTTCTGAAAGCTGCGAGCACAACACAAAGCCGCCGTATAATGCTTCATGTGCATGGCCGCTTGATATCAATGAGGTTGACGGTGCATTAAACGGATTTGCTAAAATCACAAATGCTCAGTTCGATTATCCGGGCACAATGCTCACCGCCAATATCGATGCGGCAGGACGTGTCAGCTACGTTCGAGTTGATATGCCTCTTACCGTTAAAGACGGTACAGGTGTTGTTACAAAGAACATCCCCGGTGTTAAGGGTATGGTAATTGCTGCATCGGTTCACGGTCAATGGACTTGCACTCACACAATGAGCTTCTAAAGGGAAAATAATTAGGATGAGGCATTATCTT
>CALBHM010000116.1 GCA_937892835.1 uncultured Ruminococcus sp.
CTCTGGTTCTGCTGCCCCTTGCAACGGGAGAAACATTCGTCATTGACTAACCACTCCGTTCTTTTTATTTTCGTCCGTGTGTGAAACTTATAAATACTTGTGAATTATGACAGTTTTTGCTCAAAAAATGAGCATAATTTATCCCTGGAAAAAAGACCCAAAGACACACAATGCCATTATAATCGTTATAGTATTATACTGCATTAGTTAAAATATGTCAAGCAAAAATTTGCGAAAAATATAACTTTTTTCAAAAAACTGACAATTTTTATAAAATATATAAAATATGTCGATAACATATTGAAAAATTGTACTATTATATGATACAATATACAGTAATAAATCAAGAAGGAGTGTGAATATGTCTACTACCGCCGCGCAGGAAGCGGAAAATCTCGAGATTGAACAGGTCGAGGCTCGGATAAACGCCGACCGCAATCTAAACAAAAACCGACGCTATGTCGGTACAAAAGAGACTCTCGCTTATGTCATTTATGATATCTCCGCCAGCTTTAACATTTCAAAGTACAATGACGTTTTCATCACCGATATCGTGCAGATAGGTCTGAGCTTTCAGACGATCGTTACCTTTGTTATCGGAATATGGGACGTTATCAACGACATTTTCCTTGCAGCTATCATCGACAGAACCAGAACCCGCTTTGGAAAATTCAAGCCGTATCTCATTTTATATGCAGGTCCCGGCTTGCTTCTGAGCTTTTTCTATTGGATGATGCCGATATTCTTCACGGGAATGGGACCGTACAATGCTACAAAGCTAACCTCGTATATGATTTTCTCGATTTTCAACAACTTAGCCCAATCAATGAACAACATCGCCAAAAGATGATGCCGATATTCTTCACGGGAATGGGACCGTACAATGCTACAAAGCTAACCTCGTATATGATTTTCTCGATTTTCAACAACTTAGCCCAATCAATGAACAACATCGCCAAAACAGGTATGCTTTCAACAATAACGCCGAATGTTGTTGACAGAACGAGGCTTATTACGCAGGCTAACCTTTTCTCCGGCTTCGTTGAGAGAGGACCGGAAATATTGATGGGTCTGCTTATTGATATTTTCAATAACTCGGGAATGGGCAAAAAATTGCCCAAGCTTTTCATCAGTGCAGGTCTTATCACCTCGCTGGCATCGGGAATTATGGCACTGTACTTTGCAATCGTTGCCAAGGAACGTGTAATTCAGAAATCCGAGAAGCCGAGCATTTTACAGGGAGTTAAATCGGTTATCACCAACAAGCCCTTGCTTGTTCTGACACTGGCCGATTTCCTCACAGCACTCGGAATCAACTCAGGTACAAACTATTATTACATAAACGTTCTCGGACTTGCTTCAATGTCAACTATCGTCGGAATCCCAGGTGCAATTGTTTCGCCGATAAGCTACTCATACGTTACAAAAGCAAGAGAGCATTTCTCAACCAAGTCACTGTGGATTTTCAGCTCCGTGCTCCCCGATATTCTTATGCTCGGTGTATTCGGAATCGGCTCGATCAACAATAACTATAAAAAGAGAGCCGCAATGATTCCGGCGTTCATGATTCGTGAAACGATTTGGATGGGTGTTTACGGAATCGAAAAGGTTATCCCCGAGGAGATGCGCAATGAATGCATCGACTACGGTGAATGGAAGAATGGTTATCGAACCGAAGGCATGACAGGCGTCGCCAAGGGTCTTGCACAAAAGCTTGTATCAACACTCGGAGGAACAGTCAAAGCGTTCATTCTCAGCCGTATCGGCTACAAGGAAGGCGCAGGCTACGGAAATCAGTCGGCACATACCGAGTACATGCTGTTTGCGATGTGTACAATTATACCTGTTGCAACAGGTATTTTCGGACTTATCCCAAAATTCTTCTATCCCATCGACGCAGAAACACGAGACAGAATGTATCGTGAGCTTGCCGAAAGACGACAGGCCGTCGCCAAGGAAATGAATGAAAAAGCCGCTCAGATTCATGTTGAGCCGCAAACAGAAGCATAAAACAAAAACGGTACACCTGAGTGTACCGTTTTTATTTTATGAGCCCTCTTGAGGAAGGTGGCTTCGTCAATTTGGGCCGAAGCCGGAAGGGATAATTCAATTTATATCAAATTACTTTCAGCTCAGAGTCTAATCAGCCTCCCCTTAAATGATTTAAGGGGAGGTGGCTCGGAGAGCCGGAAGGGATAAAGATTAAATAATTCAATATAAATAATACGGCGGCGAGATTTCATTACATTTATTTTATAAAATCAGACTCGAACTCTTCCACCTCATCACCGTCTTACGACGGAGCTTCCCCTCAAGGGGAAGCCTTGGTCAGTTTCTTCTGACCTTTTCAATTTCATTAAACTTTTAAATGCTTTGCAACGCAAAGCCATCACTTCTTTTCTCTCTTCACTTTTATCTTTTCTCTTGAAACAAACCCCTCAGTCAGCTTCGCTGACAGCG
>CALBHM010000117.1 GCA_937892835.1 uncultured Ruminococcus sp.
CTTCGGGACGCTCGCGGGCAAGCGGCTCGTGTGTCTGTCGGGGCGGTTCCACAGCTATGAGGGCTACGATTTCGAACAGCTTGTTATCCCGATTCGCCTTTCAAGCTGCTCGGCGTCAAGGCAACCATACTCACCAATGCCGCAGGTGCGGTCAACAAAAGCTACAATGTCGGCGATATTATGATAGTCAGCGACCATATAAAGCTCAACGGGGCAAGTCCGCTCAGGGGAAAAAATCTTGACTTTTTCGGCCCGAGATTTTTTGACGTAACGGATATGTACACAAAGAAGCTTCGTGAAATCGCTCTCAACTGTGTCGACGGAAGCGGGCTGAACTTTCACGAGGGCGTATACATGTTCTTCCCCGGCCCGCAGTTTGAAACACCGGCAGAAATTCGTGTCGCAAGGCTTTTGGGTGCGGACGCAGTCGGAATGTCAACCGTTACCGAAGCACTGACGGCGGCACATTGCTCAATGCCTCTGCTCGCCTTCTCCGTCATGACAAATATGGCGGCCGGCGTGCTTAACTGCAAGCTTTCCGACGAGGAGGTCGGCATTGCGGCGGCGAAAATAGCCGACAGATTCGGAGCGTACATTGAAAAGGTTATTGCCTCAATCGACGTAAACAATATATAACATTATCCGTCAAAAAAGGACTGCGGCGAATTCGTCACAGTCCTTTATTATTATTTTTTCTTTTTAGCCGGCATTTTGTAAATCTGCTTTAATGTGCCATCCTTATCAAGCATAACCGAATCGCCTTTTTCAATATTTCTTTCGTAGCAAAGCTTATCGGCCATCCTTATGCGCTGCTCCCTGCCCTCGGCGTCAGTGACAACTACCGTCACCATAGCTTCGGCATCCTCCGGAACACCCTCGCAGCCGAAATCATCCTCAATAATTTCAACAACATTCAACGCCTTTTTATCAAGCGATGAGCCGTAAGAATAACCAAGAAGGAATCCTACGCTTATTCCGAAGCACATGCCGATGCCTATGCTGTCAAAAAATACCTTTCCAAAGCACATGCCGATGCCTATGCCGATACACATGCCGATTGACATATACATTGAGGCATATTTGCCTGTCGCCTTTTTATCTTCGGGTTTCTTTTTCATGTAAAATCATCCCTTATTTCAGAAAAATAACGTTAAGCTTTGCAAGATACGACATAACAAGCTGAAGATAGAATGTAATCTTTTCTGTGAGACTGCCGAGATTTTCGACAATATTGGAAACATTACTCTTGAAATTCACCGTGCCGTAGCCCTCGATAACGCCGTTGTTATCATCTACTCCGTCGTTGTCGCATGCAAACTTGTAAAGTATAGGCGATGCAACGGCAACAAGGAATATTTCAGCCTTGGTGTAAACTCCGAATTTGGATATGCAATACTTAGTGAGACTGTCGGCAATCGGGCCGTAACCCAACTCACCGAGGAAGCTGTTAGCCGCCTTGAGAAGAACATCGTCGGCAATGCCGGCAAAATCATTTCTGAGAATTGCCGCAACCGCTCTGAGGAGCGTTGTGACCTCAACGCTGTCCATGTCAAAATGCTCGCCGCCCGAATAATGCCATGCGACCAAATCTGTTGCCAAATCCCAGCCCGTTTTATAGTCGGAATCGGGAATATCAATGCCATATTCCTTAGCAATGGATTGCAGACTGTTTTCACCGCAAAGCGGCATTCTGAGCAGGCTTATCAGCTTATCGACAGCATAGATTATCAGCTTTGAATAGGCACTTTCGTCAATACCCATTTTTTCGGGTGAGAGAGAAAGCTCAAGTCTGTACTGAACGCCTGCCTTGAGATAGCCTTTTGAAAAGGCTCTGAGGTCAGCTTTCATTGCCGCAATCTGCTCATCCGTATAGCCCTTGGTGGTTGCAATAAGAGCATCATAATCAATCTTATCGACGGATCTTGTTTCGTACTTAATTTCATTGTCATTGTACTTTACAACTCTGTATTCAAGAGGATACATTGCCAAAGATGTTGTTGCAAAGTCATAAATCTTGTTGCCGAGTGCACTTGTGTAAACCGTTGCGTCCGAGCAATGCTCATGACCCGTAAATACCGTCTTAATACCCCAGTCGGCAAAAAGTTCGGCGGTCGTGAAATGGAACTTAACAATAAAATTTCTGCTGAGAACTCTCTGAATCGGGAGATGGTCAAGAAGATTATGATGCATCATAACGATCGGGTATCTTCCGTCCTCTTTTGCAAGCTCG
>CALBHM010000118.1 GCA_937892835.1 uncultured Ruminococcus sp.
TAAAGGCACAATCCGTAGGGGTCGATGACCACATCGACCCAAGGTCAGAAGTAATCTACCAAGGCTTTCCTTCACAGGGAAGGCTGATAAATGCCATCAGAAATTTACATGGGTTCTTCCTCTGAGAGAGAGAAAACCGTTGACTTCGTATTGCAAAGCATATGATTATAACAAAATTCAAGGAGCTGATCGGATGAACAGAATACCTGTTGTGGCTGTTATAGGCCCTACGGCGTCGGGAAAATCCGATTTAGCTGTTGAAATATGCCGTCGTTTCGGCGGCGAGGTCGTTTCGGCGGACTCCATGCAAATTTATAAGGGCATGGACATTGCAACTGCCAAACCGACCGAAGAGGAAAAGAAAAATATTCCGCATCACATGATGGATTTTCTTGATAATTCCGAGGATTACAGCGTCGCACTGTATCAGCAGGCGGCCTCGGAATGTATTGACGATATTCATTCAAGAGGGTTGCTCCCGGTTGTCTGCGGCGGAACCGGACTTTATGTCGATACGCTTCTTAACAACGTTAAGCTCAGCGAGGATTCCTACGATGAGGAGCTTCGCCGTTCGCTTTTGAAAAGAGCCGAGGACGAGGGTGCAGACGAGCTTCTCGAAGAGGTCAGAGCCTTTGACCCCGAATATGCCGAGAAGCTTCATCTCAATAACATAAAAAGAATCGTCCGTGCGCTCGAGGTTTACAAAACCACGGGTACGACGATGACCGAGCAGATTGAGCTTTCAAAGCAGGCTTCACCCTATGACGTTTGTTTTATCGGCCTTGACGCAGAGGACAGGCAGTTCCTTTATGACAGAATCGACCGTCGTGTCGATATCATGCTCGAACGTGGGCTGGAGAATGAGGCGAGGGAATATCTTGCCTCGGCGAACGGTTCAACGTCGGCACAGGCGATAGGCTATAAGGAGCTTCAGCCGTATATTGACGGCGAAATCTCACTCGATGAAGCAGTTGAAAACCTGAAAAGAGCGACCAGAAGATACGCAAAGCGTCAGTTGACATGGTTCAGACGCAATGAGCGAATAAATTGGCTTTTAATTGACAAATATCAAAA
>CALBHM010000119.1 GCA_937892835.1 uncultured Ruminococcus sp.
GGTCCCCCTCCCCTTGCTTCAAGGGGAGGCTACATAATTAAGGCAATCGCACTGTCGACGGCAGATTATGGCTTTTCTCTGCCTGATAACCTTTCCCACAACGAAAATCCAATTTGTTGTCGCACACAATAAATATATGCCCAGTTAAAGGCAAATAAAACTTGCACTATATGTCGTTTTGCTTTATAATAATATTTTAGATTACCAAACGGAGCTGATGATATGAAAATTGCATTCTACACCCTGGGCTGTAAGGTTAACCAATATGAATCCCAGGCTATGTCCGAAAAAGCGGCAGCAAACGGTTTTGAAATAGTCACGACCGACGAAGAAGCAGACGTTTATGTTGTCAACTCCTGCACCGTTACCGCCGAGAGCGACCGCAAGACACGTCAGGCTGTCAGGAAGTTTAAGCGTAACCACCCCGAAAGCATAGTCGTGCTCACGGGCTGTATGCCGCAAGCGTTTCCAAAGGATGCCGAACGCCTTGAACAGGCGGATATCGTGCTCGGCAACAAGAATAATTCAAGACTTTTCGATTTGCTTCACAGCTATTTCAGCTGCGGCCAACGTATAATCGACATCGAGGAGCACAAGACAGGCGATAAATTCTCGGGCGGTGATATTTCGGGCTTTGACCGAAGAACAAGAGCCGTTGTAAAAATTGAGGACGGATGCAACCGTTTCTGTTCCTATTGCATTATCCCCTATTCGAGAGGCCGTGTGCGCTCCAAGCCGATTGAAGAGCTTAAGTGCGAGCTTCAAAGGCTCAGCGACGCCGGATTTGCCGAGGTCGTTCTTGTTGGAATTAATCTTTCGGCTTACGGCACTGATATCGGACTGAGCATTTGCGACGCCGTTGAGCTTGCCGACAAGATGAATTTCCGCCGTGTCCGTCTCGGTTCACTTGAACCCGACCACATCACAGACGAAGTAATCGAAAGACTTGCAAAGCTTCCGAGCTTCTGTCCGCAGTTCCATATTTCACTTCAAAGCGGCTGTGACAATACGCTCAAGGCGATGAACCGTCACTACAGCGCAGAGGAATATTTCGAGCTTTGCCAAAAGCTCAGAGCAAGCTTCCCGGATGCTACGATCACAACCGATATAATGGTCGGCTTCCCGACCGAGAGCGAGGAGGATTTTGCTGAAAATGTCCGCTTCGCACAGAAGGTCGGTTTTGAAAAGGTTCATGTGTTCCCCTACTCTCCCCGTGAGGGCACGAAAGCTGCCAAAATGCCGCAGATTGAAAAGGCAATTAAAGAAAAGCGCAGTCATATCATGATTGAAAAAACCGAAGAAGTAAGGCAGGCTTTTCTCAAATCACAGATAGGAAAAACCGTTGAGATTCTCTTTGAAACAAGGCATTCCGACGGATTTATAGAGGGCTACACCAAGAATTACACCCCCGTCAAGGTCAAGGGTGAGCTGCCCTGCGGCGAGATATCAAAAATCAAAATAACGACTGTTGACGGCGATTTCTGCGTTGGTGAAAAGATATGAATGAGCATAAATTTGACGCAAAGGCCGAGATCTATTCCAAGGCTCGCCCGAGCTATCCCGATGAGCTTTTTGACTATCTCAAAGAGCACAGTTTAATCTCTGAAAACACCGTGGCCGCCGATATAGGCTCCGGCACGGGAATATTTACCAAAAAGCTTTGCTCATATGTAAGTAAGATTTTTGCGATTGAACCGAATGACGATATGCGTTCTGTCGCCGAGAAAAAATATGCCGCACACAAGAATATTATCTCCGTAAGCGGCAGTGCCGAGGATACAAAGCTGAACGATAAAAGTGTTGACTTCATCACCGTAGCTCAGGCCTTTCACTGGTTCGACAGACAATCATTTAAAGCCGAATGTCGCCGAATTTTAAAGGATAGCGGAAAAATCCTGCTTGTATGGAACGCCCGCGACCCCGAAAGTGAGCTTATCATGGCAAATTACGATATCAACCGCCGCTTCTGTCCGAATTTTAAAGGCTCATCTAACGGAATTGATTTCAGCAAGGATGCATTCAGTGACTTTTTTGAGGGCGATTTTGACGTGGTTCAATTCAGGAATGACCTGATATATGATGAAAACGCCTTTGTTTCAAGGAATCTTTCCTCGTCCTATGCTCCGAAGCCGAGCGAAGAAAAATATGACGAATATGTCGCCGAGCTGCAAGAGCTTTTCAAAAAGCATAGTCAAAACGACACCGTCCCCTATCCCTACATCACACGATGCTATATCGGAAAAATATAACAAACGCTCCGCTTGAAATTCAAGCGGAGCGTTTTGCTGCATTCGGTCATCAAAGCAAGCTTTCAAGCGTGACCGAATCAAAATATTCGTTTGTCATGTCGTTAAATTTTTCCCAAAGAGGTAGGGTTTTGCAGTCCTTTTTTCTCGGACATTCCTCGGCATTGCACGAAAGACACGCAACGGGAGCGAGGTCTCCCTCGGCGGCACGGAGTATCTCACCGGCCGTGTATTCGCTCGGCAATCTGGTCAACTTATATCCGCCGCCCTTGCCGTGAACACCCTCAACGAAGCCGTTTTTGACGAGTGAAGGCATAATCTGCTCCATATATTTCTTAGAGATATCCTGCCTTGCAACAACATCCTTCATTGGGATATATCCCTCGTCCTTGTGTTCTGCAAGGTCAATCATAACCCTTAGCGCATATCTTCCTCTTGTTGAAATCATTTTAACAACCTCGTTTTATTATTCAAAAAGTGCAGTTGAGAGATATCTGTCACCTGTATCAGGAAGCAGTGCAACGATGGTCTTGCCCTCGTTCTCCTCACGCTTTGCAAGCTCGATTGCCGCATATACGGCTGCACCTGCCGAGATACCTACAAGCACGCCCTCGCTGCCGATAAGCTTGCCTGTTGCGAATGCATCCTCATTTGATACAGGGATAATCTCATCATAAATCTTTGTGTCAAGAACATCAGGAACAAAGCCTGCGCCGATACCCTGAATCTTATGTGAGCCTGAAACGCCCTGCGAAAGAACCGGTGATGAAAGCGGCTCAACGGCAACAACCTTGACCTCGGGCTTCTTCTCCTTGAGATATGTGCCTACACCCGTTACGGTTCCGCCTGTGCCTACGCCTGCAACGAAGATATCAACCTCTCCGTCTGTGTCCTCATAGATTTCCGGGCCTGTGGTCTCGTAATGAGCCTTCGGGTTTGACGGATTGACGAACTGACCGGGAATAAAGCTGTTCGGATATTCCTTTGCAAGCTCGTCAGCCTTGGCGATTGCGCCCTTCATGCCCTTTGCGCCCTCTGTCAGAACAAGCTCTGCGCCGTATGCCTTGATAAGTCTGCGGCGTTCCTCTGACATTGTTTCGGGCATTACGATGATGATCTTATATCCTCTTGCCGCCGCAACAGCTGCAAGACCGATACCTGTGTTACCGCTGGTCGGCTCAATGATTACCGAGCCTTCTTTGAGCTTACCCGCAGCTTCTGCGTCATCAATCATCTTCTTTGCAATTCTGTCTTTAACCGATCCTGCCGGGTTGAAATACTCAAGCTTTGCGAGAATCTTTGCCTTGAGTCCGTATTTCTTTTCAATATGTGTGAGTTCGAGAAGGGGTGTTTTTCCGATAAGCTGATCTGCTGATGTATAAATCTTTGACATAATAATTATCTCCTTAAAATTAAATATTTAATATAGTGAATTTTTTTGTTTTTGTTTTTTGATGAATAAGAATGTCAGCTCATACATCGTCCGAATCTGATGTTACTTCTTAGCATTTTGCCGTAAATAAATCTCACAATATCACTTCCTAAAAAAATAACCGAAAAGCTTGGAGCCTTTCGGTGTTTCGACTGAATAAAGTTTAATCAAAACTTAACCGATGGCATGACAACAAGAGCGCACATACAGCACTCGATACACATTGAACAAGCGTTAAATGACTTTCTCATTGCCAAATCCTCCGTTTCTTACGTCGTTTTCTTTATGTTGGTGATATAATAACACCATTTACCTACTTTGTCAATAGGTAAATGGAAAATTTTTTAAAATTTTTATTTTGCTAATAATTCCGCTTTATTCGCACGGATATAATCCGCCGCCGACTTGCAGATTTCATTCTTTTTTTCATTCATAAGGTTTTCAAACTCCGCATCATACTTTGCCAAAAGCCCATTGTCAACGGACGTGGTCTCGTCGTTATCGTCGAGCATGATAAACTCCTTATTGAATACCTCTGCAAATTCACCGCCGATTGCCTCATTGACCGCTACCTTTGATGCGGAAAGGAGCGGTTCACCGTTTGAACGGAAGAACTCGGAAAGCTTGTTCTTGCTGTCCTCAAAGACGTAGCCGAGACAGTAAACATTCTTTTTGACATCGGAAAGCTCTGAAAAGGCCTCATTCATGTTTGTTGCCTTTTCGAGCTTCATCTGAATATTGGCGCACATGCCGATAATCAGCCTGTAATCATCCTTTTCCGGAAGAAACGTTGTTTCGTCAGGATTTCTGAATTCATTTCTGAGTGCCTTTTCTTTTTCAAGATCGGCAATAATGCGCTCCCTTTCCTCATTTCTCTTTTTGCCGGACACAATAGCCTTGTACCACACAAAAATCGTCAGAGCGATCAAAAGCACAAGTGCAACACCTATCCACGGGTGCTGTGCGATATATTGAAACATACTCATTTT
>CALBHM010000120.1 GCA_937892835.1 uncultured Ruminococcus sp.
GCTCGAGGACGATTACCCGGCAGACGATTATCTTTTCCATGACGCTCACGATGTTGAAGTCATGAAAACGAGAATTCCCGAATATCGCAAGGCTATTTCCGAGGCAGGACTTATTACTCTCGGCGTTGGCGGTAACGATTTCGGCACGTTCCTCACATGGGTTATAGCAGATGAGCTTGAAAAGCAGAACTCTTGCGACGAGTATGTTGAAGCTTTGAAAGAGCTTCTTGAGCAGGGCGGTGCAGACGACGATACACTCGGTAAGTTTGATAAGGCTGTTGAGCTTGCTAAGCTTATGGGTGCAATGCCTGACCTTCTTAATGTTCTGCCGAAGGCTATTAAATACGGAATAGAAAACTTTTCTAAGAACTGGAATATTGTTATTGAAGACATTCTTGCCCTTAATCCCGACGTTAAGCTTCTTGTTATCGGTATGTTTGATAACGGCGTTAAGAACGAGGAGGATGCCGCAGCAAGTGAGGCAGGAACAACCGTTCCGAGTCTCGGTCAAATGATTGTTGATGCAGCCAATACCCCAATGAAGGAGGGCGCAAAGAAGTACGGCTACACATTCGTTGACACAACAGGTACGATTTGCGACAACTATCATCCTAAAAAGGTTGGTTACAGACACATTGCCGACAGAATCCTTGAGGCACTTCCCGACGCAAGATTCCCTTACACAGATGTTGCAAAGGATTCGGAGTATTACAGCGATGTTGAGTTTATGTACACACATGGCTACATGAGCGGAATTACGGATACAGAATTCGGCCTTGACGCTGCGTTCACAAAGGCTGCGCTTGCACAGGCACTTTATAATATCGCAGGTGCACCGGAGGTTGATACCGAGAATGTTGCGTTCAGCGACATTGACAGCTCCGATCCGGCATTCAATGCGGCAGTGTGGGCGACGAATAACGGCGTCCTGAGTGCAAAGGACAGCAAGTTTGCTCCCGACAGCGAGATAACGGTGATGGATTTTGTATCAAGTCTCGTCAAGCTTTCGTTTGCAGGCAATTTTGTCCTTGCAAAGGTTGTAAAGACGCTTGTTTTGGCATTCAATATTATCAAGGATTTCGGTTTTGCAAGCTTCAATACAGTGCTCACCAGAGCGCAGGCGGCGCAAAGACTTGTTGAATATTGCGGCCTTTAATTGAATAAAATATGAAGCTGTGAGAGTGGAAACATTCTCACGGCTTTTTTGATGCCAATCCTTAAGATTTGATTAAGAACTGATTAAGATTTGATTAAGGTCATTGACCCGAAAGAGCTTTTCGGATACAATGTTTTTGTCCAAAATAAAAATATAAGGAGGGATAAAAATGGACGAGATTAAAACAGCGTTTGAATATATAGTGGGGTATCCGCTTGGCTTTGGCCTGTTTTTGACGTTTACCATAGGCTTTATATTAGATGTGATATTAAGCAGTTTGTGGTCATTATTTAAGTTTTGATTAAGGTCATTGAACTGAAATGGGATTGATGTAAATTTACAAAAAGGAGAGGTTAACAATGAAAAAGATTATTTCAACATTTTTATGTGTGGTAATGCTTGCGACATTTATTCCGTTCTTTGCTTCGGCAGAGGGCGAGGGGAGAGGTGTAGTCGACTCAGGCACCTGTGCGAGAGACGTTACATGGGTACTCTATGATGATGGCGAGCTGGTTTTCTCCGGTACGGGCGTTATACCGCCTTGCTATAATGTAGAACAGGGTTACGATCGTTGGAGTAAATATTTTCCGCAAGTAAAGGTTATTACAATTCAAGATGGCATTAGTGGCATTTCAAAAGAGGCATTTGCAACAGATAAGGAAATCGCAGCTGCTTCGCTTTACAAAATTACAATACCCGATTCTGTAAGATCTATAGGAAAAAACATCGTTGGTTCTAAGTATTTGAATGCCCTGAACGGTGAGAGAATGAGTGCAATTTGTTTTGCCGGATCGGAAGAAAAGTGGAATTCATTTTTTTCAACATATAACGAAAAAACAGATGACGGAATCGGCGGACGCTGGAATAAATACTTTAACGGAGAAGTACCAAAGCCCTATTGCAAGATTCAGTACGGCAGAGTTGAGAACAATGAGACTGGAAACAAAATAGAAAAAGGTCCGTTCGCTGTCGGTGTTGAGTATTATGCCGAAGATATGGATGTAAGCTTTGAATGGAACGTTACGGGAACGACGGAAATTTTGCAGGAACATAAAGACGAAAACGGCGTTGTAACAGGACTTGAGCTTAAGCCGTTTAGGCGTGGAAACGCATATGTCAGCGTCAAAATGCTTGATAAGGATGGTAATGTTATCGGTTCGGACAGTGAAAAATATACAACATGGAGAATTGCCGTCGGTGATGACTTTAAAACCGCCTTTAATAAGCTTAAAGCACAAATCATAGGAGCATTCAATTTAACCTTTTTCGTATTCTTGTGTGGATTTGTTGCAGCTTACTGCGCAGCTGTTCTGTTAATAGTGAAAATAGCAGAAACAGTTGGTTCTTGGTTTAAATAAAACAGCATAAAATAAAACCGCTGTCATTCAGACGGCGGTTTTGGTGCAAAAAAAGACTGTGGCGAAGCCTGCCACAGTCCTATTTTTATTTTATAAGTCTTTCAAGTGCCGCTTCAAACGCCTTGTCCTGCTCGGGCGTGCGCTTGGACGGTCCTTTCATTCTTCCGCCGGCGTTCCTTATCTTCTTGGAAACATAGCGTGTGAACAAAAGCTGATCGATGTTTTTATCCGTGTATACCAGTCCGTTCTGGCTAATGGGTATTGCCTTTCTCGCAAGGCACATGGCGGCAAGTCCGTAGTCCTGAGTAACGACTATATCGCCCTCGCCGACAAGATTGACAATTTTGAAATCAACACTGTCCGCACCTTTTTCGACAACAACGGTTTTCGCTCCGTCACGGTCGAACTCATGCGACGTGTCGCAGAGAATGGTGCATTCAATGCCGTATTTCTTTGCAAGCTTCACCGTCAGATCAACAACGGGACAACCGTCCGCATCAATCAATATTCTCATATTAAAGAGCTTCGACGATCTCCTTGGTGTCTCTTGCAATCATAAGCTCCTCGTTGGTGCAGATAACGTATACCTTAACTTTTGAGTTCGGAGTTGAAATCTCGCCCTCGGGGCCTCTCTTAAGCTTGTCGTTGATTTCATAGTTGATCTCAACACCCATGAACTTGAGCTGGTCGCAAACACGGTCTCTGTACTGCGGGTTGTTCTCACCGATGCCGCCCGTGAATACGATAGCGTCAAGGCCGCCCATTGCAGCTGCGAAGCCGCCTATGTACTTAGTGAGCTGATGGCAGAGCATTGACTCGATAAGCTTTGCTCTCTCGTCGCCCTCTTTTGCTCTTGACTCAATGGTTCTGTTGTCGCTTGTGCCGCAAAGGCCGAGCATACCGGACTTCTTGTTCATCACGGTGTCCATCTCGTCGGGAGTGAGACCCTCTTTTTTCATTATAATGGGAACGATAGCCGGGTCGATTGAACCGCAGCGTGTGCCCATCATGATGCCCTCAAGAGGAGTTACGCCCATTGTTGTATCGAAGCACTTGCCGTCAACAACTGCTGAAATTGAAGAACCGTTGCCGAGGTGGCAGGTTACGATCTTGCTGTGCTCGGGGTTGCCGAGAAGCTCAATGCACTTCTTGCTTACGAAGCGGTGAGATGTGCCGTGGAAGCCGTAACGGCGGATGCCGTACTTCTCATAATACTCATACGGAAGAGCGTACATATATGCGTAGTCGGGCATAGTCTGATGGAAGCCTGTATCGAATACGGCAACCTGAGGAACGCCGGGCATAATCTTCTGACATGCCTTGATACCCGTAAGGTTTGCGGGATTGTGAAGCGGTCCGAGATCGAAGCACTCCTTGATAGCTTCTTCAACTTTATCGTCTACAAGAACCGAGCCGCTGAACTTTTCACCGCCGTGAAGAACACGGTGACCTACAGCGTCGATCTCCTTGACTGAACCGATAACGCCGTGCTCGGCGTCAACAAGAGTGTCAAGAACAATCTTGAGAGCTGCGGCATGATCCTGCATCTCCATCGGCAAAGCCTTGATGTTTTTGGTTTCGTCTGCCGGTACCTTATGCGTGAATGTGCTTTCGGTTCCGATCTGTTCGCAGTTTCCTTTTGCAAGAACGGACTCGTTTTCCATATCAATAAGCTGATACTTGAGTGACGAGCTTCCTGCGTTGACAACGAGAATCTTCAAAATTTTTCCCTCCAAGATATTGTATCAAAAAGATTTCTGTTATATTATATTACTGTAGCTTTGTTTTTTCAAGACAAAGATTGAGTTTTTTCGCATTTTTTATACAATATATGTATTTATGGAGGAATTTTATGAAAATCGGAGGAATTGTTGCGGAATACAATCCGTTCCACAACGGTCATGCTTATCAGATTGAAAAGAGCAGGGAGCTTGGCGAATGGACGCATGTTGTCGCCGTTATGAGCTCTAACTATGTTCAGCGAGGTGAAACGGCTCTCATTTCAAAATGGGCAAGAGCAGAAATGGCGGTCAAGAACGGCGTTGACCTCGTTATCGAAATGCCGACGCTTTGGAGCACATCTTTTGCCCAACGCTTTGCCTACGGAGGAGTTTCTCTGCTCAACAGTCTCGGCTGCGTCGATATGCTCAGCTTCGGCAGCGAATGTGGCAACATTGACGAGCTTATTGAATGTAAGAACGCAATCAACAGCGAAGCTGTCACCGAGCGGTTGAAAGAAAATCTCGAATACGGTCTCAGCTTTGCTTCTGCACGCTCTGAAGCTCTCAAGGCTGTCTGCGGCAACCGTTTCTTTGATATTCTTGAAGAACCGAACAACACCCTCGGCATAGAATATCTTCAGGCCTTGGACAAGCTCGGTTCGGATATGATTCCGATGACTATAAAGCGCATAGGTGCGGCTCACGATTCGCTAATGAGAAGCGACAATTTTGCCAGCGCATCGGATATTCGCCGAATGATGTTATCGGGCAGCAATGAGTGGGAAATGTATGTTCCGCAGTCGGTAGCCGATATATATCACCGTGAGGAGGAAAATAACCTTGCTCCGTGCCCGAATTCAAAGCTCGAATTCAGCATTCTCTGCTGTATGCGTCAGCTCAGCGCAGAGGATATCGGACTTTCGCCCGACGTCAGTGAGGGAATCGAATACAGAATTCATGATGCCGCCCTCAAATCGGGTTCGTTGGAGGAGCTTTATCAGCTTGCTAAGACAAAGCGTTATTCTCATGCGAGAATCAGACGAATCGTTCTTCACGCATTCATGGGCTTCGTTGCCGACGACTACAAGGGTGAGCCGCCATATCTCCATGTTCTTGCAATGAACGACAAGGGCAAGGAAATCCTTAAAGAAGCAAAAGAAAAAGCGACAAAGCCTATTGTTACCAAGGCTTCCGACTTTGACAGACTTGACGATTACGGCCGCCATGTTTTCGCCCTTGAGGATATGTGCACGGACGTTTATTCGCTTGCTTCACCCGTAATTCTTCCTTGCGGCAGGGAAAAGACTAACGGAATCATTGTTCTCGGCGACGCTCCGTCGGAGTTTGATGAGGAACCGGCCGTTGAAGAAGCCCTGGAGGAAAGTGCTGATACTTCCGCCGAGGAGCAGCCTGCTGACGAGGATAACACCGAAAGCTCGGCCGAGGAGAAGGATATTATCGAAAATGAGCAGGACGAAGCTCAGGAATGATTAATTGTTGATAATATTTGTTCAGTATTACAGCAAAATCGGCTTTTCAAAGTAACAATGTAATTCTTTTATGAGAAATATTTGAACAAAAACAATAAAAAGACATAATAAATTAACAAAAAATTGTTATTTTTTGGTCAATTTCATTTGACTTTAATAACTTTATTTGGTACAATGTAATGGAAAATATGCTTTGAATAAAAGCGATAAGGAGGAATGCACCTTGACAGATGCAAAAACACTTGCATACATCAACATGTATGCCGTGCTCGGCACACTCGAAAACCTGTGCGAGCTTGACCCGAAGGCAAGCGCCCTTGTAGCTGATATTAAGCCGATTTCCATCGGTTTTGAAGTTAAGGACGGCCCGTCTGCAACACTTACATTCAAAAACGGCAGATGCCGTATGGAGCAGGGCTGCACAGACTGCGATGTTAAGCTTCCGTTCTCATCATGCGAGAAGTTTAACGGTCTTATCGACGGAACTGTTACACCTATTCCCTCAAAAGGTTTCCTTCACATAAAGTTCCTTTTGAACACATTCACTAAGCTCACCGACATGCTTTCAAACTACATGCGTGCAAGCGAGGAAGACCTCAAGGATGAGGAGTTCTTCAGAATGAGCACAACCCTTATGTTCTACACTATCACCGTTGCTATTTCTCAGATCGGTAACCACGACGAGATCGGTAAGTTCTCCGCTGAGCATATCGTTGACGGCGACATCATGATGTCCATCAAGGGCGGCCCGAAGGCTACTATCCACGCTAAGAATGGCCACCTTGTTACAATCAAGAAGGCTCCCGAAGATCCCCGTGCCGTTATGGAGTTCGGCTCAATGCAGCTTGCAAACGACCTCTTCAACGGTAAGGTAAGCGCTATGGCTAAGATCGGCGAGGGTACCATCACAATGAACGGCATGATTAACATGCTCGATAATATGAACCGAATTCTTGACAGAGTCGGTCTCTATCTTGCATAAGGGGGATACGAAAAATGGCTAATTTCAAAATTAATCAGTACGACAAGAGCCGTGAGTGGTTCGATCGTGCTATCAAAGTAATCCCTTCAGGTGTTTACGGTCATCTCGGCCCGGCTGAAGGTAACTTCATTCCCGTAAGCGCATGGCCCTTCTTCTCCGAGAAGGCTAAGGGTACATACTTCTGGGATGTTGACGGCAATAAGTTCATCGACTATATGTGTGCATACGGTCCGAACATTCTCGGTTACGGCGATCCCGACGTTGACAAGGCTGCTCTTGAGCAGGCTAAGATCGGCAACTGCGTAACTTCTCCGTCCTACAAGATGGTTGAGCTTGCAGAGCTTATGGTTGATACCGTTAACACAGCTGACTGGGCTTTCTTCGCAAAGAACGGTAACGACGTTACAACACTTGCTATCATGGCTGCCCGTAACGCAACTCACAGAAAGAAGATCATCTTCGTCAACGGCTTCTATCACGGTGTTTCCGCAGTCGTTCAGAAGATCGACTATCCGGGCATTCTCCCCGAGGACGTTGCCAACAACCTCTATGTTGACTGGAACGACTTTGACGCTCTTGAGAAGCTCGTTAATGAGCATGACGGCGAAATCGCTGCATTCATCTCAACTCCTTACCTTCACGGTAACTATTTTGACAACCAGCTTCCGGCAGACGGCTAC
>CALBHM010000121.1 GCA_937892835.1 uncultured Ruminococcus sp.
ATGCAAAATATGTGATAAGAACGATTGCGCCGAGAATTATACGATAAATGCCGAACGCAGTGAAAGTGTGATTTTTGATATAATTCATCAGGAATCTGATAACTACAAGCGAAACGGCAAAGGCCGTTATCATTCCGACGAAGAGAATTACAAATTCCGTAATGGTGAAGCCGAAGCCGAATTTGATTATCTTTATAAGCGATGCGCCGAGCATTGCCGGAACGGCGAGGAAGAATGTGAATTCTGACGCTACTCGTCTTGAATTGCCGAGCATGATACCGCCGAGAATCGTTGAGCCGGAGCGTGACGTACCCGGGATAAGAGAAAGAGCCTGGAAACAGCCGATGAAGAAAGCGTTCTTGAATGAAACCTCGGTGAGCTTCGTTACCTTCGGACGGCGTTTTCTGTTAAAGATTTCAACTCCGATAAAGAGCACACCGTAAACAATGAGCGTTATCGCAACGGTGAGATAATTGTAAAGATACTTGTCAAGCAGGTCGTTAAAGAGCACACCGATGATACCGGCCGGAATCGAGCCGACAATGACCTTGAACCAAAGCTCGATTATTCTCGGCTTGACGGCAACCTTACTCTTACCGTTTTCAAGCTGCTTCTTTTTGAACGGCCATAGCTTGTTCCAGAACATTACGACTACGGCAATTATTGCGCCGAGCTGAATGACAACGAGGTACATCTCAAAGAAATCCGGCGAGACCTCTTTGAATTTGCAGATTTTTTCAAGCAGAATCATGTGGCCGGTGCTGCTTATCGGCAGCCATTCTGTTATTCCCTCGATTATGCCGAAAAGGATCGATTTCAAAACATCAAGTATATACATAATTAACCTCCGTCGTTGAAATTCTTGTCAGTTATTCAAATTATATGCGATTACATATTATTATACAACATAGGGGAGGTTAATTCAATCATAAAAAGAAAAAATCGGAGCAGAAAATTCTGCCCCGATAATTTTTTGTGATAGAAACTTATGCAAGCTCTGCGAAGTACTTGATTGTACGAACCATCTGGCTTGTGTAAGAGTTCTCGTTGTCGTACCAAGAAACAACCTGAACCTCATAGAGATCATCAGCAATCTTGGAAACCATTGTCTGAGTAGCATCGAAGAGTGAACCGTACTTCATGCCGATAACGTCGGATGAAACGATAGCATCGGTGTTGTAGCCGAAGGACTCTGAAGCAGCAGCCTTCATAGCAGCGTTGATGCCGTCAACTGTAACGTCTGCACCCTTAACAACTGCTGTAAGGATTGTTGTTGAACCTGTCGGAACAGGAACACGCTGAGCAGAACTGTTGAGTTCGGAACGATGTTAGCAGCACCTGCACGAGCACGACGAAGGTCACCCTTTCTGTGAGGACCGTCAAGGATCATCTGATCGCCTGTGTAAGCGTGGATTGTTGACATGATACCGCTCTGGATAGGAGCATAGTCATTAAGAGCCTTAGCCATAGGAGCAAGGCAGTTTGTTGTGCAGGAAGCAGCGGAAATGATCTTGTCCTCTGAAGTAAGAGTCTTCTCGTTTACGCTGAAAACGATTGTCGGAAGATCGTTGCCTGCCGGAGCAGAAATAACAACCTTCTTAGCGCCTGCATCGATATGAGCCTGAGCCTTTGCCTTTGAGCAATAGAAGCCTGTGCACTCAAGAACAACGTCTACGCCGATCTCGCCCCAAGGAAGCTCAGCTGCGTTAGCCTTAGCATAGATTGTAAGAGTCTTGCCGTCAACTGTGATTGTGCCTGCCTCGTCATCAGCAGAAACAGTGTGAAGGCCTTCGCCGATTCTTCCGCAATAGCCGCCCTGAGCTGTGTCGTACTTGAGAAGCTGAGCAAGCATGCTGGGCTTTGTGAGGTCGTTGATAGCAACAACATCGTAACCCTCTGCACCAAACATCTGTCTGAATGCAAGACGACCGATACGGCCGAATCCGTTAATAGCAACTTTTACTGACATTTGAATTACCTCCAAATTTTAGGAAACGCCGGCAACGTAGGCTCGTCCGAATCCGAAGAAACGAAAGAATACCAGAAGCCGAAATTCCCTTTGTATTAAATTTTACCATTGATATTTTATAACGAAAAAGCGAAATATGCAAGTGGTTTGTTATATTTTTAACCCATTTTTTAAACTTTTGTTATTATGTACAAAATATAACGAATTATGCAAAAAAACAGGATAATTCTGACCATATGCGAGCAGATCATATGATAAATTAATTGACATTTTGTAAACGTTAATGTATTATTACTTTGTTTAGGAGGCGATAAGATGAGTTTTGCGTCTTTTCTTTTGTCAATTAAGAATAAAATTTTTCATATTGACCCACGTTCTCAACTTGAGGTTGCGATTGATAACGGTCTCACCGTCGGAAAGCATTTCCAGATGAAGGACGGCTGTATTCTCGATCCCGGCCATGTTTTTCTTATCACAATCGGCGATAATGTCACTTTTGCACCGAGAGTTCATATTTTGGCTCACGACGCAAGCACAAAGGAGTTCACCGGCTACACTAAAATCGGACCCGTTACGATAGGCAATAATGTTTTCATCGGTGCCAATTCCACCGTATTAATGGGAGTTCACATTGGCAATGACGTTATTGTAGGCGCAAATTCGCTTGTTTCAAAGGATATTCCGGATGGCTGA
>CALBHM010000122.1 GCA_937892835.1 uncultured Ruminococcus sp.
CCCGCCTATAATGCCGAGAAATACCTCGGTTTTTGCCTTGATACTGTCATTGCACAGACTTACAAAAAGCTTGAAATAATAATCATCAATGACGGTTCAAAGGATAATACAGGCAAAATCTGCGACGAATACGCCGTAAAAGACAGCAGAATCAAGGTCATTCATCAAACCAACCACGGAGTCGCTTTCACAAGGAACGTCGGCCTTGATAATGCAACAGGAGAATACATTGCTTTTATTGACAGTGACGATTATGTAAAGGATATTTATATAGAAACGCTTCTTAAAACCTGCATTGAAAATAACTGCAAAATAACAATATGCAAATCGTTTGATACGGATAAACGAGAGATGTTTGAGCTTCCGTATTCCTATAACGTTCGCACATATAGCAGTGATTTTCTGCTTCATAATCTTTCCTATCTTTCCGGTTCAAACGAAGTTGTTAATACCATGCTTTTTCATAGGAGCGTATTTGATAATCTTCGCTTCCCGGCGGGACTTATATATGAGGATTCATACATTTATTTTGACTATATAAAAAATGCCGAAAGAATCGCTTTTATTGACACTGTATTATATTATTACTTTCTCTCTCCAAACAGTATAATGCGTTCCAACTTTTCGGTTAAATCCTTTGACATGCTTGCGGCGTATGAGAGAAAGCTCGAAGTGCTTAAGGAAAACAACTGTGAACAATCTTATCAACTTGTTTCAAGGGATTATCTTTACACCGTTTCCAGAATGATCGGCCAAACAAAATACTGCGACAAATTCACGGCCGAATTCAAAAAAGAAAAAGTCAAGGCACTTCGCAAAAAATACAAAGAGCTGAAAGAATTAAACAGGGATAATCCATATTTCAAGGGCAGATTCAAGCTTGTTTCAGACATACTTTACCTTTGCCCTGCTATTAAAAAATTTCATTGATCCTCGGAGGGATAAATTTGACAGGTTTTATTTTTCTTGACAAACCGGAGGGGTTAACCTCCTTCGTTGCGGCAAACAGAGTCAAGAGAATATTGAAAATAAACAAAACAGGACACACCGGCACGCTTGACCCTATGGCAACCGGCGTGCTTCCCGTTATGCTCGGCGGAGCAACGAGATTTTCCCAATACCTGCCGACACACGACAAGGCTTATCGGGCAAGAATACTGCTCGGCACGGTCACGGACACGCTTGATATAACCGGCACGGTGTTGGAAAAGAATCCCGTCAATGTTAGCGTTGACAGGCTCAACGAGGTTATCGACCGTTTTGTCGGCTCAATAAGCCAGCTTCCTCCGATGTATTCCGCCGTTTCAAAGGACGGCGTTCGTCTTTACAAGCTTGCCCGTCAGGGCATTGAAATAGAAAGAGAAGCAAGGAATGTGGTTATCCACTATATAAAGCTTCTCGACGTTCCGGACGAAAACAACGAATTTGAGATCGAGGTCTCATGCAGTGCCGGAAGATATCGGTTCCGAACTTGGCTGCGGCGCAACTATAACCGCACTGCGGCGCATTGAAGCTAACGGAATTTCAATCGACAAAACTGTTACGCTTGAAACTGTTCAGCAATTTGCCGAGGACGGACGAATTAGCGAACTGATTACTCCGTGCGACGAAATGCTTCGTTGCTACCCTGCCGTCAATGTCAGCGAAAAGCAGGCGATACGCTTTGAAAACGGCGGAGAACTCGACCTCAACAGAATCAAGGGCGAAAAATCGGACGGCTTCTGCCGTGTTTATTCGCCCAAAAAGAAGTTCCTCGGCCTCGGCAAAGTCAGCATTGCCGACGGAACGCTTTATGTTGAAAAAAAATTAGTCTATTGAGGTTTTATTATTATGAAATGGTTTGTTTTTTCTATTGTTGCTCTGCTTTGCTGGAGCTTTTCGGATTTGTTTTCAAAAATCGGCTGTGCCGACTCAAGGGATAAGCACAGCGCACTGAAAATGGTTACGGCGGTTGGCGTAGTTATGGGTCTTCATGCGGCATACACACTGATTTTCACCGATGTCGAGTTTTCGTTCCGCACAATGCTCACCTATTTGCCGGTCTCTTTCCTTTACATATCGTCAATGACTATCGGCTATGTCGGACTTCGCTTCATTGAGCTTTCAATTTCTTCGCCGATATGTAATTCTTCGGGTACATTGGCTTCGATAATCAGCATTATAACAGGCATGGCGGTACTTGTTAAAGCTCAGTATATTGCAATCGCCCTTGTTGCAGTCGGCATTGTCGGACTCAGCATTGCCGAGATGACGGAGGATGACGACCTGAGAGCGGCACGTCAGAGCAAAAGCAATTACAAATATACAAAGAGTGTTCTTGCAATTCTTTTGCCGGTAATTTATTGCCTGCTCGACGCCCTCGGCTCATTTGCCGACAGTCTTGTACTTGAAAAGCTTGACGAGGATGCCGCCAACACTTCATATGAGCTGACATTTCTCATCTGCGGCATACTTTGCTTCATTTATGTTAAATTCATCAAAAAGGATAAGTTCTTCCCGAAGAAGGAAGTTCCGAAATATGTCGGTGCAGCGTTTGAGACGGCAGGCCAGTTTGCATATATCTATGCCATTGCCGACAGTGAACACTTTGCACTCTCGGCTCCGATTATTTCCGCATACTGCGCGGCGTCGGTTCTCTGGGGAAGAATTTTCCTCAAGGAAAAGCTTTCGTGGAAGCATTATTTGTGCATTCTCCTCACGGTCGCAGGTATAGTTATAATGGGAGTATACGACGGCTGATAATATCGAAACAATACATTTTAACGGCACACAGAAATTATTTTTCGTGTGCCGTTATTTTTTTAAAGGTCAAAAATTTATCGCCATTGCATAATAAAAATCCTGAAAAAAATTTAATTGCAGCTGTAAATATGCAGTAAAAAACGAGATATAATGCGAAAAAGCCTGAAAAAATTAGTAAAAAAGAGCATTTTAACGGTAATCTCAAAAAACGAATTGCAGAAATATGTTTTTGACCTTTCCTGACTTTTGACAAAAGGTCAAAGAAGGTCTATAATTTGACTTGTCAAAAGGTCAAAGAAAGTCAAAGTCAAAAGGAGATGATGATATGAGTATGAGCAATGAGATCGCCAAACTGATCCTCGACATGCTCAGCGACGACGGAGAAACGGAGATTCAAAGAAACGAGATGGCTCAGCATCTCGGCTGTGTTCCGAGTCAGATAAATTACGTCATATCTTCAAGATTCACCCCCGAACAGGGATATATCGTAGAAAGCAGGCGTGGAGGCGGCGGCTACATCAAAATTACTCGAGCGAAATACGACAGCAAATCGGCAATGCTGATGCATGTTGTAAATTCAATCGGCGATTCGATTGATGAGGCAAGCTGCAAAGCGCATATATATAATCTGAATTATCAGAACATTTTGTCTCCGGAAATTTCAAAGCTTATGCTTGCGGCAACCGGCGAAAGATGCCTGCGTGAGGTTCCCGCAGATCTGAGAGACAAGGTCAGGGCATCATTATTTAAACAAATGCTTTTAGCTAACCAGTAACCACGAAAGGATGATTTATATGTTGTGTCAGAATTGCGGAAAGAATGAAGCTACAACCCATGTAAAGCGTGTTGTCAACGGCGACACGACCGAAATGCACCTTTGTCAGAATTGCGCCGAGCACCTCGGCTACGGAGATTTGTTCTCCGGCTTCGGATTTGATCTCGGCAATATTTTCTCAGGCCTTTTGGGCGAGGATATGCCGCTTCTCAGCTCAGCTCATGAGGAAAAATGTCCGAAATGCGGATACACCTTCTCTGATATAGTTAAAAACGGACGTCTCGGCTGTGCCGATTGCTACAGAAAGTTTTACGACAGACTTCTGCCGAGTTTGCAGAGAATCCACGGTAAAATAAAGCATACCGGCAAGCAGGCAACAATGGTTCCCCATGTTGCCGAGGAGGAAAAAGCTCCGAAAATCGACCCGATAATGAAGCTCAAAGAGGATATGCAAAAGGCCATTGACGAACAGAACTTTGAACAGGCGGCGGTCCTCAGAGACAGAATAAAGGAAATGGAGGCAGGCAATAATGAATAAGTGGTATATTGAAAACGGCGACCAGGGCGATGTTGTTATCAGCACACGAGTTCGTCTTGCAAGAAACCTTGAAGAATACCCATTCCCCTGCCGACTTACCGTAAAAGGCAAGGAAAAGGTTTGCGAGGAAATCAAAAATGCCGTGCTCAGCGACGATCATTGGGGCTTCGGCTTCACTTGGATGAAGGATTTCACCCGTTCACAGGCTATATCACTTGCCGAGCGTCATCTTGTCAGCCCGGAGTTTGTCTCCGACAGAGCGGGTCGAGGCTTGCTGCTGACGGACGACGAAGCGATCAGCATAATGCTCTGCGAGGAAGATCACATCAGACTTCAAGTTATGATGGCAGGTCTTGCACTCAAGGAAGCATACAGCGTTGCCGACAAGGTTGACAACATCATCGGCAGCAAGCTCAACTACGCATACGATGACAGAATCGGTTATCTGACCCAGTGCCCGACCAATCTCGGCACGGCGATGAGAGCCTCAGTCATGCTTCACCTGCCTGCCTTGACCCGCTGCGGTCAGATAGGCAAGCTTGCCGCAACCGTATCAAAGCTCGGACTTGTAATCCGTGGTGCTTACGGCGAGGGCAGCAGTCCCCGTGGAGATATCTACCAGCTCAGCAATCAGATTACTCTCGGAATTTCCGAGGAAACTGCACTGGACAATCTCCAGTCAATTACCTTGCAGCTTGTCGCACAGGAACGTGCGGCGGCCGAAAAACTTCTGGAAAATCCCGTTGAGGAGGATAAAATCTTCCGTGCAAAGGGAATTCTTCAGAACGCAAGAGTTCTCAGCGGCGATGAGTTCATGGAGCTTGCATCGCTTCTCAGAATGGGCATCTCAAACAAGACGCTTGACTTTGACATCACAAAGCTCAACGAGCTTTCGGTTAAGGTTCAGCCGGCCACAATCAACGCCCTTGAGGGCAAGGAGCTTTCTCCGCAGGAGAGAGACATTATCAGAGCCGATTGGG
>CALBHM010000123.1 GCA_937892835.1 uncultured Ruminococcus sp.
GGTATGCTGTAAACCGAGCGGGCGAACACAGTTCGCCCCTACAGAAACAATCCATCTAATTTGTATTGTTTAAAAAAAGGAACGCTGAAAAATAAAGCGTTCCTTTTAGTATCTGAATGATTGTTATATACCGAGGATTTTTCTGAAATCCTGACTTATTTTACTTTCAAGTGCTACAGCGTCACTGCGTTTATCAGCTTTTGTTGTATAGTATGCTTTGATTTTAGGTTCAGTGCCGGAAGGTCTTATGATAACTCCTGCACCGCCTTCAAGCTGGAATGAAAGCACATCTGATTTCGGGAGAGTGATTTCGGAAACAGTTCCTTCGGAAATATTTTTCTTTTTGCTTGTGAGATAATCAGCAAATTCAACGACTTTAAGACCGGCTATTTCAGATGGATGTGTATTGCGGAGAGAAGTCATGATATTCTGCATTTTTTCCATACCGCTTGCACCTTCAAACTGGAAGCTTTCCTGACTGTGAACATACTGACCGTATTTATTATAAAGATTTTCTCTTGCCTGAAGCAGTGAGATACCTTTTGTTCTGTAGTATGCAGCCATTTCACATATAAGCATTGAAGCAACAACAGCGTCCTTGTCACGCACATAGCTGCCTGCGAGATAGCCATAGCTTTCCTCAAATCCGAATATATAGCGGTTTTCCTCGCCTTTTTTCTCAAGGAATCCAATCTGTTCGCCGATAAACTTGAAGCCTGTAAGGACATTAATTATCTCAACACCGTAATCTTCGGCAATTCTGTCAGCAAGAGCAGTTGAAACTATAGTTTTTACAGCTACAGGATTTTCAGGCATAGTACCTTTTTCAGTTCTCTGGCTGCATATATATTCAAGAAGCAAAGCACCTGTTTCATTTCCTGAGAAAAGAACATATCCGTCAGAGGAAGGAACAGCAATGCCTACTCTGTCAGCGTCAGGGTCTGTTGCAAGGAGAAGGTCAGGCTTGCATTTTTCACAGAGTTCAAGACCAAGGGCAAGGGCTTCACGGATTTCAGGGTTAGGGAACGGGCAGGTAGGGAAGTGACCGTCAGGATTTTCCTGTTCAGGAACAACTGTCACATCATTTATGCCGATTCTTTTGAGTATTGCACGGACAGGCTTGTTTCCTGTGCCGTTGAGAGGTGTATATACAACTTTAAGACCGCTTGAAGCACAGAGTTCAGTATTTATACCCTGTTCAACAACCTTGTCGAAATAAGCGTTGATTACATCATCACCGATATATTCTATCATGCCGTTTTCAACAGCATTGTCAAAATCAGTATCTTTTACGCCTTCAAACATATCAACAGAGCCGATTTTTTCAAGAACTTTTTCAGCAGCGTCAAGAGTCATCTGGCAGCCGTCATCGCCGTATACCTTGTATCCGTTGTATTTTGCAGGATTATGGCTTGCAGTAACAACGATACCGGCATTGCATTTAAGGTATCTTACAGCGAATGAAAGCATAGGAGTAGGCATAAGCTCTTTATAGAGGTATACCTTTATGCCGTTTGCAGCGAGAACGCAGGCAGCGGCTTTAGTGAACACATCAGAATTTATTCTGCTGTCATGGGCGATAGCCATGCATGGATTTTCATATGTTTCGTTCACATAGTCAGCGAGTCCCTGTGTTGCACGTCTTATTGTATAGACATTAAGTCTGAAAGTACCTGCACCGATAACTCCACGCAGACCGCCGGTACCAAATTCAAGGTCACGGTAAAATCTGTCCTTTATAGCATCATCATTTCCTTTGATGGAAAGGAGTTCAGCCTGAAGCTCAGGGTCAAGCACAGCTTTTTCACACCAGAGATTGTACAATGATAATTCCTTGTTCATAAAAAATATTCCTCCATTTCAGTCACTGTATATGCAGTGATGTTATTATATAAACCTTAACAACAGATATATTATAGCACATTTCTTATGACTTGCAAAGAGATTTAATAATAAAATTTAAAAAATCCTAAAAAATAAAAGATTTTTAACATAATATCTCAGATTTATCTGCCGGAAGAATGTTTTTTAGCATTTTTCTTTGCGATTTTTGCGAGTTTTTTTGCCTGAAGCAGAGAGAGAGGAGATTTTTTTTCAGGACGCACATCATGGTCACCGGCTTCAAGTTCTTTATAATTTTCAGATACTATATTATCCTCGGCGTTTATGCTGTTAATCTGATTGTTATAGTTTATCTCCATGCCTTTTATTTCAAACTGTTTATCCTGAGCATTTTCAAACATCATATTGCCGTTTTCCTTTTTCATGACAACAACAGGCTTTGAAACGGAACTGTCATCAGAAAAGCCCTCAAATTCTCCTGCAAGGCTGTCAGCGGATTCAATGTCAGCAAAATCCTTATGATTTTCAGAGCTTACTATATTGTCATGCCATTCGTCATCAGAGGGTTCTGCGTTGTCCTGCCATTCATCAGAGGGTTCTGCATTGTCCTGCCATACATCGTTATCATCCTCTTTTTCAGAATGATATGCGGGAATATCAAAATTATCATTTTTTCTGCGGATAAATGTAAAGATAGGCTGCATATGTGATGAATCAGTGTATACAAATGTTTCGCTGTTGCTTTCATTGTCATTTACTATATATTCAAGGAATCTGAATGAAGGCAGAAAAACACATTCATATTCATCAACGCATATAATCTGCTTTATGTACAGATTTCCGAGAGTTTTCATAGTTATGAATGCATTGTATTCAGAGCTGTCATTTCCGGTTGCAGTACCGAAAAATACTCTGCCGTCAGAAGCAAGTATAACTGTGATTTTCATTTCAAGACTGAAATAATTATCACCGCAGATATGCTTTTTCATTTTAAGAAAATCAAGTGCCGTTTTATATAAATCCATTTTTTTAAAGCCTCCCTGTCTGAATGATATATAATTATTATAATATGAAATGATGTTAAAAATCAATGATTAATAACAGTTTTATTAAAAATATATAATTGATACGGCAAAAAACAGTCAGAGCGTATACAAAATGCCGTTTGCAGAATGAAAAAAGGTTGTAAAGACAGAATTTGTACGCCCATAAACACGAAATATGCGGTTTGTTGTAGAAATAACTATAAAAGCATGAAAATCAATTGACTTTTTTATTTAATTATGATATAATCATTTCATTATAATAAAAGTGAAAGGATTGGTAAACAATATGAAAAATATTCTGTTTGCAGCATCTGAATGCGAACCTTTTATAAAAACCGGCGGTCTTGCTGATGTAGTAGGCTCACTCCCGAAAGCTATTGACCCGAAAAAATATGATGTAAGAGTCATCATTCCTAATTATAAATGTATAAAATGGGAGCTTAGAAGCAAGTTTGAATACGTTTCTCATTTTTATATGGATATGGGAAAACATCCTATGCATGAATATGTAGGTATAATGACATATAAATATGACGGCATCACATACTATTTCGTGGACAATGAAAAGTATTTCGGCGGCGATACTCCATATACAGATAATCTTATGTTTGATATGGAAAAATTTTTCTATTTCTGCAAGGCTGTACTTGCAATAATGCCGGTTATCGGTTTCAGACCTGATATAATCCATTGTCATGACTGGCAGGCGGGTCTTATCCCTGTTTATATGCGTTCAATATATGCTGAAAATGATTTCTACAGAAATACAAAGGCTATAATGACTATACATAACCTCAGATTCCAGGGCGTATGGGATATCGAACATTTCAGATATCATACAGGTCTGCCTGAATATATGTATACCTCTGACAAGCTTGAATTTACTCCTGTAAATCCTGAATACAAGAAAAATGCAAATATGCTCAAGGGCGGCCTTGTATATTCAGATATCATAACAACTGTAAGCGAAAGCTATGCTAAGGAAATCCAGACTGCCTATTACGGTGAAGGTCTTGACGGTCTTATGAGATGCAGAAACAATTCACTCTTTGGAATTGTAAACGGTATAGACTACAAGACTTATGACCCTCAGACCGATAAGAAAATATATAAAAATTTCAGTGCCAAAAATATCAGCGGCAAAAAAATTAACAAGACTGAACTCCAGAAAGAACTCGGTCTGCCGGTTGATGAAAATAAAATGATTATCGGCATAATCTCAAGACTTACTGACCAGAAGGGTCTTGACCTTGTAAACTGCGTTATGGACGGCATTGCTGATGATAATGTTCAGTTCATAATAATCGGTACAGGTACGGCTCAGTATGAAAATATGTTCAGGTCTTATCAGCAGTATCATGGTGACCGTGTTTCTGCTAATATTTTCTATTCAGATGTACTCGCTCATAAACTCTATGCGGCTGCTGATGCAATGCTTATGCCGTCACTTTTTGAACCATGCGGTCTTACTCAGCTTATATCTCTCAGATACGGAACTCTGCCGATTGTTCGTGAAACAGGCGGTCTTAAAGATACTGTAAAGCCTTATAATCAGTATGAAGGTACTGGTACAGGCTTCTCATTCGCAAACTATAATGCTCATGAAATGCTCAATACTATAAATTATGCAAAACAGGTATTCTTTGAATCAAGAGATGAATGGGACAAGATGGTTGTAAGAGGCATGAAAGAAGACTTCTCATGGAGAGAATCCGCTAAAAAATATGAGGCTCTTTATAACAGACTCTGTCCGCAGTAATATCTTAACGCAAATTCGATGAATTGTTTTTTGTAGGGGCGACCATTGGTCGCCCGCCTGAAAATTCGGTAAACCTGACGGGCGAACACAGTTCGCCCCTACAAGAAAATTCATTATTTTCAATCATAGAATTTTGATATCGAATTGGTGTTAATAAAAATCCTCCGGCTTTTGAAGTCGGAGGATTTTTTTGTACTGAAATTATTTACATCAGCATATAATTGTAAAAAAATCATGTCTGGAGTGATATTTTTGAAAGAAAACGCTGTATGTGATAATGTGCTTTGCGACAGAGCCGTTATTCTTGCTCAGTATATCCTTGAAAACAAAGCTACTGTAAGAGCCTGTGCAGAGCATTTTTCTGATGAATTCGGCATAAGCAAAAGCACTGTACATAAAGATGTTACACAGAAGCTTGCACTGATAAAACCTGAACTCTGTCCTCTCGTCAGAGAAGTTCTTGATATCAATAAAAAAGAACGCCACATAAGAGGCGGCATGGCTACCAGAAAAAAATATGAAATGCTCAGAAATTTAAAATGAAATATGAGAAACGCAGAGATTTCAAGATATTTAAAGAGATATTCAGCGTTCTGAGAATATAAATTGATTTTTCGGGATTTTACCGCTTGACATTCCTCTTTTATTGTTTTATAATAATTATCGTTGTCGTCCGGAGTATTCTTAATATACTCATCTGACGTTATAAATAATAAATATACGGAGGAATTTTATATGTCAACTTATATGCCTAAAGCTGACGATCTTAAAAACCGTAACTGGTATATAATAGATGCAGCTGGAAAACCTCTCGGACGTGTTGCTGCTCAGGCTGCTCATATCCTCAGAGGCAAACATAAACCTACTTTTGCTCCTCATGCTGACTGCGGTGACCACGTTATCATTATAAACTGTGCTCAGGCTGTCCTCACAGGCAAAAAACTTGAACAGAAATCTTATATCTGGCATACAGGCTGGATTGGCGGTCTTAAGGAAATCAAGTATAAAGACCTTATGGCAAACAATGCTGACAAGGCTATGATGTACGCTGTAAATGGTATGCTCCCTAACAATACTCTCGGCAGAAAAGCTCTTACACGCCTCAGAGTTTACAAGGACGCTAATCATAATCAGGCTGCTCAGAAACCTGTTGCTTACGAGTTATAAAAGAAAGGAGTTACGATAATGTACGAATCTAAACAGAAATATTATTACGGTACCGGCAGAAGAAAAAATTCTGTTGCAAGAGTACGTGTATACAACGGTACAGGCAATATCACTATAAATGGCAGAAATATTGACGATTACTTCGGTCTTGAAACTCTCAAGCTCATCGTTCGTCAGCCTCTCGCCCTCACTGAAAACCTCGATAAATTCGATATCGTTTGCAATGTTGCAGGCGGCGGCGTTACTGGTCAGGCTGGTGCTATCAGACATGGTCTTTCAAGAGCTCTGCTCCTCTTCAATCCTGAACTCAGACCTGTTCTCAAAAAAGCTGGCTTCCTTACTCGTGACCCTCGTATGAAGGAAAGAAAGAAATACGGTCTCAAAGCTGCTCGTCGTGCTCCTCAGTTCTCAAAGAGATAATCAGATACCTCAAAACTTGCGTATTTACGCACTTTGCGAGTGGTCAAATACTCTTTGGTCAACAATTGGTCAATTCAAAACCTCCTTGTTCGTGCAGGGAGGTTTTTTATTTGCCTTTATGCAAGGCACATCTCGATCTGCTCGGCAGTTCGGGCTTTTGTTTTACGCAGAACATCAGCGTAGATGTCAGCAGTTACGTTCACATCACAGTGACCAAGATGCTCAGACACGACTTTCAGGTCGATACCGCTGTTTAAGAGCATTGTAGCGTTGCAATGACGGAGCTGATGAAGAGTCATATCCTCAAACTCCGTTCCTTTGGTGAAGCGTTTGAGTGACTGATAGACTGAATTACGGTCACGGTAGTTCCCTCTTGCTGATACGAACACCATTTCAGGATGAGCGAAGTCATCACCGAGGGCATATTTCAGCTTTTCGATATACTCTTTCTGTGCAAGAAGAACCTTTTTCAGCTCCTGCCCCATACCGATGATGCGGATACTGCTCTCGGTCTTAGGATCAGTCAGTTCATGCTTTCCGCCTATGTCGGTCAACGTGTGGTTTATCGAGATAGTGTTGTTCTCGAAGTCGATATCCTCCCAAGCAAGTCCAAGGCACCCTCCCGAACGCATACCCGTGTAAAGCAGAACCTTGATGATACGCTTGAAGTCCTCGTCCCACGGCTTACTTTCGAGGTATTCCATGAACCTTTTGAGCTTGTCTTCCTCTAAAGCCTTGTTTTTACGACTTTTCTTACGTTTCGGCAGTATCACGTTACGGCAGGGAGTGTCACGAATGAAGCCCTGCTCTGCTCCTCTGCGGAAGATGCTCTGCACTATGACGTACAGTTTCTTTACCGTCGCAGGGTTCAAGTTATAAGACTGCATTATCTGCGTCAGCCTGGGAGCGTTGATGTCCTTTACCTTAACATTACCGAGAACAGGCTCGATGTGGTTCTTGTACTGCCCCTTGTAGGTATAGATCGTGCTTTCTTTCAGTTCCTGCGGAGCGTAGTTTGTGAAATACCAATCTGCAAGCTCGGAAAAACGCATATTTTCGTTCAGCTGAGAGTAACCTTTGCAGTGTCTCTCGAACTCGAAAGCGTACTCCTGGGCGAGTTTTTCGGCTTTCTTTGGTGTCACTCCGTCGGGCGGAGTGTAGGTTGTTGATTTTACAAGCTGTTTGCCGTTCATATCGCAGCCGACAAACACCCTGATGCGGAATGTGTTTCCGCGTTTTGTTATATTCGCCAATGTAAATCCTCCTAAATTTACACTACGGCATATCTCTGTATTTAGCATTGTAGCGCACTATTCTATCTTTGTCAAGCGCTTTCGGAGATATGCCGTAGCTTTTTGTCTTTTATTCTAACTCTGCATTTCTTGTTTTGTTAAACTTATACCGGGCAAAATCCTCTGCAAGTCCACAAGCGGATATGAACGCCCTTGCTTTCTGTAAATCACGAGAGAGCTGATCTTCACGCTTGATACGCTGTGCTTCGGCATTCAGCTTCTTACGGCTAAGGTAATGAGCGTCCTCCTTTCTTCTTGTAGCCCGCAAGCTCCGAGGAAACAGCTTCAAACTGCTGTTTCACAGCACCAAGCTCCTGCACGGCAGCGTCACGCTCTTTTTTCAGCTTTTTGATGTTCTTCTCCATAGAGACATACTTCTTTGCGGTGTCGCCGAGCTTGTCATAATCCTCTTTGGAGAGTGTGACCTTCTTACCGAATACGGACTCCTTGGCTTCAATGCTTTCAATCTCGCCTATGTTCACTTTCTTCTTTGTAAGTTTCTCAAACTCGGCAACTGTCTCGTCACGTTCGGCTGTGAGCCTTTCGATCTCAGCATTGAGAGCATTTATCTTGTCCTGATGTTCGCCGTACTCCTCGACCTTATAACTGTAACCCCTGGACTTCTTCGGTTCGGAAATTTCAATGCCGTGAGCATTACAGATATTCTTCAAAATATCCCACTCGCTGCGTCTCCAACGGTCGTTCGCTTTCGCATCATTTTCGAAGCCCATTTCCTACATAGCCTTGTTTTTCGCATTGCGGACTTCAAGGCCACGAGTAAAGTGTCCTACGGGGATATAGTTGATGTGCAGGTGCGGAGTTGATTCATCAAGGTGTAGCACTGCATTGAACACATAGAAGTTAGGATTTCTCTGCTGAAATCCATCCATATATTCACGCAGGCATTCAGTCGTTATCTCGGCATCGGGAGTACCGACGGCGGTGTCTTTTCTTGTTCCTATAGATGTTCATAGAAACTTTTGTGCTTGTTTGTGCCGGTGATAACGCTCTTGCTCGGCAGGCGGTTGAACAGGTGTTCAAAGTAGTTACCGATCTTACGATCCTTTCTTTTCTGATTAGCGTTATATTTCTCTACCGCTTCATCGAAAAGCTGATGATAAGCATCACTCAGAGCCTGCTGAACGAACACAACATTGTTCGGTGTTCTGGAGCTGTCGATATTCTTGGCAGAGAACTCTCTGTTGTTATGTGAAAGACTGCCTTTACCCTCGCACATCGAGATAGATTTTGTACTCATGTTATAGTCTCTCTTTCATAAAATTTTTTTCATCATATAAGCCCTGACGGGCTTGAAGAATTACGCACAAGACAGAGCTTGTGCTTCTGAGAACATTTACGCCCTGTCGGGCTTTTAAGAATTTCGCATAAGACGGAGCTTATGCTCCATATAGCCCTGATGGGCAAATTGGCTTGCAACGATACGGAGATCGGCAACCCAAACGGTGCGAAGCACCGGATTTTACTTGCAGCACATAGCGCAGTCTTGTGCAAGTGCCGCCAGTAACCCCAAAGCACTTTTGACAGCCACCTACACGACTATCAAAAATGCCGGGGCTCTTCGAGGCTCTTATCGGCTGGCGGAGCAGCCGAAATTGTGGGTACGGTTATTCTGAACTGCACCCGTGAGAGCTGCGGAAATCCGCATTACAATTTTGAAAAAGCATCATATCGGAATCGATGATTTTTTCAAAAATCAGCCCTCAATTCTTTCTGAAAATCTGCTATTTCTGCAACGATATTTTTCATGGAAAGCCGACCTGCTTTGTTGTAGTTTATGAACTCCAAACATAGGTACTCTGCGTAGTCCAAATGATGCAAGGAATATACAAAACGCTCGTCACATTTTTCTTCGGGAGAGGCAGGAGCATATTCTCCCCATTCACGCATCAGACACAGGTAATCATTTAGCGTTCGCCACGCCTGTTTCTCCCATTCTTCATACTCCCGTTTTTCCTGGACACGCTTCTGGTATTCGGACACTTCTTCCGCAGTCGGAGCTTTGCCGATTTCGATATTCAAAGCGTAATCATCATTGAGCTTTTTCACAGCATCAATAGGCTTGTCCAGCCCGAACATTTTTTGTGTGAAGCTGATAACGTCAACGTGCGTTCCGCAGCCGAAGCAATGAAGAGCATCGGGATATATTTTTGCGGAGGGAGTACGCTCATTATGAAATGGGCAAAGTGCCATACCACCATGGGATATTTCAAGACCGTATCCCTCTGTCACCGTTCTCATATCGATAGCAGATTTTACCTGCTCAAATATCGTCAATTCTGGAAATAGTTAAGCAGGTCAGCCTTGTTGACAAGTATCTTTCCACGGACACCTTCGCCTGTGCGGATATACTTGATCTTGTTTTGAGCTACAAGCATACGGACAGTGTGTTCGGAAAGGCCGTCAATAAGCTCGGTACATTCCTTGACGGTCAGCATTTTCACCTTTTCAGCTGCAGGAACTTTGGTTGTTTCGGGGACTGCGCCCTCATTAGGCTCTCTGTCGTAAGCGACAGCGGTCATGAGTTCAAGTATCTGGTCGAGAAGCTGTTCTTTTCTTTCGTTTGTCATAATTAAAATCCTCATCTTTCTATCTAAGAGTTTTGTGTTTTATGAACTTTGAACATTTTGAGCATTTTGCAGTTTCAAAGTGTGCAAAATGCGGAAAGTTCAGATTTCATCATCTGTAAATGTTCGGGTTGATGATAACATCTGTTATCGTTTTGTTGTTCGTACCCTTGCTTGTGTTGCGGACAATATACCTGTATTCTTCAAGCATATCCATTGTCTCAGCAAAGTCGGCGGCGTTCTTAAATAGCGTGCATCTGCACAGCTTGTACAGGTCATTCTGCCTGATACTTGTGATGTGCTTTGAGTGTATCTTGTTTATCACACGTTCTGCCTTTATCGTTCCGAGATCAACGTCACCGAGACTGTACGCATATATCGCCTGCTCTCGGAAATACTCACCGATCTCGATAGCGTTACAGAACGTATCAAGCGTGACACGGCTCTCCACAGGCTCAATACCATTAAGCGCACACTTTATGCAGTGAATGATACCGCACAGGCGGAGCAGTTCGCCGTGATACTTACCGCCCCAGTCTTTGCAGAATGCCATATCCGTGAGGAGCATCGGCTCAATACGCCTGTTGTAGTAATCTACGAACTCACCGTATGTCTTTTCATCGAAATGGAGATACAGCTCCTTTTCGTCGTGATAAGCAAACTTCTTACCGAGGAGCTTGTATATCAGCCGCTTGTAATTCTCTGCAACAGTTTCGGGAACAGCCTGCGTATCGTACTTACGGTGACCGATATTGCTTACGGGGAAACAATACAGAAAACGTGCTATCAGTCCGCTGCCACGGAACACAGGATTGTTTATCATGCTATCAAACATATATGGCTGACACGCAAGGCAGATGCTCATGTACGGCTTTTTCAGCACTATACTCGCCCTGGTCGCTCTGTCGCTGATATACGTTTCACCATTCCACGATTTCAGCAGGAGATCAAGGTTCGGTATATTGTTGCTGTAACGTCCGCTGAAATTACCGAGCATTCCGGCTTCATCGGATATCATAAGGAGTGTGCCGTTTTCTTCAAGCAAATTCACAAGAGATTCGGGTGTAACATCGTCAACCGCTATCCTACGAAAGTTGCTCGGAGGCATATTGCTCATCTCAGTTTGGAGCTTGGCAATCTCCTCGGCGGTAATGTCTTTCTTCTTTTCAAGTGCTTCGAGCTTGCCCTCAAACAGCTTTCGTTTTTCCTGGCCCTGAAAACATCCTACTTGTTATTCTCGTTCCAGTCGCCTGCAAACTGTATGTACGGCTTTTTTACCATCGCTATCACGGGCAACTTTTTAAAACTCGGCTCGGCAACGGTAAGAGCGTCAAGCACTAGCGGCTCGGTGTGGTCGCACTTGCCCGCCATTCGGTACAGCCCCGTAAGGCAGTAGCTGACAGCCAAAAGTATCGCCGTGCCTGCCATATCACCTATAATAGGCGATAGTGCGTTCACAGGGAACGGCAGGAAGTTTGTTCTATCGGGATGAAGGGATGTGGGCTGAGTCCACGTTGTTTCGTTGTGCAACTATCATCTTCCTTTCAAATGTTTTTATAAAAGTGCTTTTATATGAATAGCAGTCAACATCTTGTATGCAATTATGCAATACCGCTGTCAGCCGACCTTTGCCTGCTGACATGACCATTGTAACATTTTTTTGATGGCCTTGTGCGTGTATTGCGTATTTACGCAAAAGAATACGCATAATATTTTTGAATACGCCGTATATCACGCTATAATACGCATTATAATTGACATTTTGCGTGCAATATGTTATTATATTAGAAGATAGCAAAAGCGAGGGGAGCGTATGGTAACTACGACAATTTACCGTATAAACGAAACAGACCGCACGATAAATATCGCACAGTCTGTTATTGATACCGAAGAAAGCATACACGGCGCAGTCTTGAATACAAGAACATATACCTTTGATGAGCTGATGAATCAGCATAAAGTGTTCTGCGAACATACCGAGCCTTACGATGCGTTCAGAGACAGGCTCAACAGCGCCCTGCGTATTGACAGGAGCATTGATATCAGCACAGATGATATGATAGCGAGGTTTATAGCTGAGTATGGGGAGAATATCTTTTTCAGAGGATATGTAAGCTCTGTTATAAAATTTTACAATAAAGAGCGTTATGTCTTGTTGAAACCGAATGATGTGGTCATAGCAAAGCTCAACAGGAGAAAGATACAGGACGAAGTTTCCCGAAAGCTCATTGAGTTCATGGATACGCAGTTCGCACTGATATGCGGTAATGCGTATTTCAGCCATAAGGCTACTATGGAGCATTTTATGATACAGCCCGGAAGAATGATAGTCGCTGCAGATGATTACACATTCAATGTATTCCGTGAAAGCGACAACTGCCTGCTGACCGTCCTTGCAGAGATCGGGCAGCTCGTTCATTATAATAAGTGGACTGTCTGCGAGTGCGGTTTCTGTCATAAGCTGTTCCTCGGAACGGAAGAAGAAGTCTGCTGTCACTCCGCCGAGTGCATCGAAGCTCAGAAACAGCAGAAAGAAGCCATATACAAGGAAAACACCAAGGCATATTCAGCCGTGAAGCGTGATTACGATGCCTATGTCCGCAGATATAAGAAGGTACTTGTTGAAGCAGGCATCGAGAAGTACCACACTGCCGAGTTCGACGATTTTATGCAGGCTAAGCAGGAGCGTATGGAAGATATGGACAAGCTCAAAAAACGCCTGATACGCAACGATCTGCCGACTAAGGAGCTTGAAGACCTTTCAGCTAAGTATAAGGCGGAGATAAAGGCTATGGTTGAGGAGCTTGTGGAGAAGTTTGGAAAGAGGGTTTGAACTTTGACTCCGATGGAGTCAAAGTTATAGATAATCATATTAACAAAATGCAATAAGTTTGTTTCCGAATTACTATTGAAATTAATTGTATAATATGATATCATAGATATTATGGTGTATTATACCCATTTGGAGTGAGTATACCGAAAGGTGGTAAAACAATGGCTGATAATAAGATTATTTCTATACCTGACGGAAAAATATGTGACTATGTTGACGGTAAGTTCCGTAACGATACACCGGAGGAATATGTCCGTCAGACTATTGAAAAGAGACTGATAAACGAGCATAAATACGATGCTTCACAGATAAAGATTGAATACGCACTTCAGCTCGGCTCTAAAAAGCCAAGAGCTGATATTGTTATATTCAAAAAGGATTGCACTGAACAGAAGCAAGAGAATGTGTATATAATTATTGAGTGCAAAAAGGAAACTGTCGATGCAAGAAATGCTAAGGATGGCGTTGAGCAGTTAAAGTCCTATATGTCTGCCTGCCCTAATTGTGAATGGGGAATGTGGACAAATGGCAAGCAAAAGGAAGTTTTCAAGAAATACGTTAATGATCAGGGACAGATTGACTTCATGGATTATAACGATATTCCTTCTGCTGACGGAAACCTTGACGATATCAACCGTCCAAAGCGTACATCTCTCAAAAACGCTTATGATGACAATCTGCTTTTTGTATTCAAAACCTGTCATAACCATATCCATGTAAATGACGGCTTACAGAAGCAGCCTGCTTTCTTTGAGCTTTTAAAGGTTATTTTCTGTAAGATAGAAGATGAGCGTAATATCCCTAACCCTCTGGAATTCTATACAACTTCCGAGGAACGTTCAAATCCTGATGGTCAGCTTACGGTTAAGAAGCGTATAAGCAAAATTTTTGAGCGTGTTAAGAAAAAGCACGGTAAAATATTCGATTCAAATGATGAAATAAAGCTGGCACCGAGAAGTCTCGCTTATATTGTAAGCGAATTGCAGAAATACAGCCTACTTAATACCAATATTGATATTAAAGGTAAAGCCTATGAAGAAATCGTAGGTGCGAATCTGCGTGGCGATCGTGGTGAGTTCTTTACCCCTCGAAATGTCATGAAAATGACTGTCGAGATGGTCAATCCAAAGGTTGATGAAAAAGTATTGGACAGCTCGTGCGGAACAGGAGGCTTTCTTGTTACAGCAATGACTCATGTTATTGCTCAGTTAGAAGCACAATTCGCAGAGCAGATCGGACTTCCGCAGAAAGATTGGGATTACGATACCAAGAAGCTGTTTCAGGAGAAAATCTCCGATATGGCAGCCCACAACTATTTCGGATTTGATATTAACCCCGACCTTGTAAAAGCTACAAAGATGAACATGGTCATGAACAATGACGGCAGTGGTAACATATTACAGACCAACTCTCTCCTGCCTCCTCATGAATGGACTGATGAATTCCGCACTAAGCTTGCAGAGGCTCTTGGCATCAAAAAAGAAGAAATACGCAATCACAAGACTTTAGAGTTCTTTGATGTAATTGTCACAAATCCTCCTTTCGGCAGCAAAATACCTGTAAAGGATAAGAATATCCTTGAACAGTTTGAGCTTGCTCATATCTGGGAGTGTGACAAGAAAACTAACGTATGGACTATGACTGATCGTTTGCAGTCATCTGTTCCTCCTGAGATACTCTTTATTGAGCGTTGTACTCAGCTTCTTGCTCCCGGTGGTCGAATGGGTATCGTTCTGCCTGATTCTATTTTGGGTTCTCCCGGACTTGGTTATATCAGAGAGTGGCTTATCCATAATCATCGTATAGTTGCAAGTATAGACCTCCACGCTGATACATTCCAGCCGAGGAACGGAACACAGACTTCTGTTCTTTTCCTGCAAAAGAAAACACAGGACCAGAAAGATAAAGAGGAAAAAAGCAGAAGTATGGCTGATTATAATATTTTCATGGCTATGGTTGAGAAAATCGGTCATGATAAGAGAGGAACACCTATCTTCAAGCGTGACAAAGAGGGAAATGAGATACTGATTCCTGAGAAGAATAATGTCTATGTACTTGATGAAACAAGTTCAGGTGACAGAACTGTTGCACATGAGCGTAAGACAAAGATAGAAGATGATCAGACACCTGATGTTCCTGAGATATTTGCTCAGTGGAAAAAACAGGAGGGATTATCATGGTAGACAATTTAGCCAGAAAAATCGATAATACTCCAAAGGCTGAAATTGAAATCAGTGAAGCACCTGTAAAGTGGTGTTCTGTTTCGCTCTCAGAAATGGTTGAGCGTGGTAAAAGACTTGAGGCAAATTCGTTTGATATAAACAATAAAAAAAGCATCAATACAATATTTAATTGTAAATATGGATACTTTGAGTTAGTAAGTGAAAAGAGTTTAGTTAAAAAGGCTTATCACGCACCTCGTTTTAAAAGAAATTATGTAACCAAAGATCACGAGAATGCAGTTGGATTTCTTGGAAGTTCAGATATGCTTGATATTAAACCAGAAAACTATAAGTATATTACTTCTGATTTAGCTAATAGACTTCATCTCTTTTGTCCTGATAATACTGTTTTAGTTTCTTGCTCTGGCACTATTGGCAATGTTTCATATGTAACTAAAACATTA
>CALBHM010000124.1 GCA_937892835.1 uncultured Ruminococcus sp.
CTTGACATAAATTTAAAATAGTTTAAAATTAGAACATTAAAAATAAAAAATTCAAGACGGATTTGAGCTGTCTGCCGAGAGTAACGGACAGACTTGAAACTGTCGGTGAATATAACGGAATCCCCGTCACGGTCGCTCTCGGCGACAATCAGGCGAGCTTTATCGGCTCGGTCAGCGACGACGAAAGTGCCTTGCTCAATTTCGGCACAGGCTCACAGATTTCCGTTATCGGCGACAGCGCAGACGCACCCGAGGGAATCGAAGCACGTCCGTTTACCGAGGGAAAATATCTCTATGCAGGCTGTGTTCTCTGTGGCGGCAGAGCCTTTGCGGCTGCGGCGAGCTTCATTGCAAAATGTGCAGAGCTTGCAACAGGTGAAAAATGCGAAAACATTTACAAAAAGATTGATAAGGCTCTTGAAAGCAAGGATACAACCTCAGTCATTGCCGACACTCGTTTTTGCGGCACAAGACTTGATCCGACGCTCAAAGGCTCATACTCGGGCATTGACGAAAACAATTTCACACCCGAGGATATCCTGCTTTCAACAATTGTCGGAATGTCACGTGAGCTTTATGATATGTATAAACTCATCGGCAAGAACTGCGAAAAAATTGTCTGCTCGGGCAACGGAATCAGAAAAAATCCTGCACTCAGACGTGTGACAGCCGAGATGTTCGGCAAAAAAATCAACATTCCGCTCTATAAGGAAGAGGCGGCGTACGGTGCGGCACTTTCGGCAATGGCAGGCAGCGGAATTTATTCGAGCCTTGACAAGGCAAGACAGCTTATCAAGTACAAATAACCGGGGAGGTTTAAAATATGTTTTACAATTATCCGATCTTCTTCGAGCAGAACAGGGTTTTCCGTGTCTACAAGGGCGGAAAGCTTTTCGCCGACTTTTTCTCAGACGATTCAGAGGACGGCAACTATCCCGAGGAATGGGTCGTTTCGAGCGTCCATGCTCTCAATGAGGGAAGCACGGACGAATATGAGGGAATCTCTAAAATAAAGGGCGAGGAGCTTTATCTCAACAACGCTCTTGAAAAATATAAAAAGGAAATTATCGGCGAGCGTGACGACCTCGGCGTGCTGACAAAAATCCTTGACAGTGCGATTCGGCTTCCTGTCCAGGCTCACCCCGACAAGGCTTTTTCAAGGAAGTATTTCAATTCCTCATACGGCAAGGAGGAGAGCTGGTATATTCTCGCAACCCGTCCCGGCGGAAAGGTTTTTTACGGTTTCAAGGACGGCGTGACGATGGAACAGTTTGAAAAGGCGATTGACGAGAGCGAAAGAAGCAAAACCGTTATGGAGGACCTGCTCGAATCCTTTGAGGTAAAGCCCGGCGACGTTATCTATATCCCTGCCAAAATGGTTCACGCAATCGGCGCAGGCTGTCTGCTTCTTGAGGTTCAGGAGCCGTCGGATTTCACAATTCAGCCGGAACGCTGGTGCGGCGATTACAGGCTCAGTGATCACGAAATGTATCTTGGTGTTGACAAAAAGACAGCTATGGAATGCTTCGATGTAAATCTAAAATATCCGGCTCCGATTGAGCCTGTCACCATCAGCGATAATTGCGGAGTAAGGTATCTTTCACTTATTGACGAGAGGATGACAACAAGCTTCGCAGTCAGAAAAATTGAGCTTTCGGGCGGCGAATTCAGCCTTGACAACGGTGCAAGAATCTATGTCGTTACCGAGGGCGAGGGTAAAATAACCGGCAACGGTTACAAAAAGGCAATCAAAAAGGGCGATTACTTCCTGATGCCCGTTGCCGCCGAGGGCAAGTTCAAGCTCAGCGGCAACGCAGACATTGTGGAGTGTTATAGGTGAAATAATAGGCTCCCTTTTAGGGGAGCTGTCAGCGCAGCTGACTGAGGGGTTTTCTTAAAATTCTGATGGAACTTAATTTAACCCCTCCGACTTCGGTGAAGTTAAATACAGTTGGCTGATTATTAAATCCCCACCACCGCAAGCGGTCCCCCA
>CALBHM010000125.1 GCA_937892835.1 uncultured Ruminococcus sp.
TGTTAAAGAGGGAGTATTGGGCGATATCGTTTTCTGCTCAGGCCAGTATGCTCACGACCTCAGAGATGAGGTTGCTTACGGCGAAAAGAACCGTCACTACAGACTTCGCAATTACATTGCAAGAAACTGTGAGAACTATCCTACACATGAGTTGGGCCCGATTGCAAAAATTCTCGGCATAAACTACGGCAACCGCTTTGTTTCAATGTCCTCAGTTTGCAGTAAAACCGCAGGTATGGAGGATTTCGTTAAGCAGCATAAGGATTTGAAGCCTTCACTCGGCAATACAAAATTCAATCAGGCCGATATCGTAAAGACTTTTATCAAAACCGAAAACGGCGAACTTATTGAGCTTACGCTTGATACCTGTCTCCCCCGTTTCTACAGCCGAGGCTTCACCGTAAGAGGCACAAAGGGACTTTACCAGGAGGACGGCGATATTGTTTTCCTTGATAAAAAGCTCTATAAGAAAAACGAGTGGACACAGAAAAAATTCTGGGGACGTGCAAAGAAATTTGCAAGGAAATATAATCATCCGCTTTGGCAGGATACAACTAAAGAAATGCTTGAGTCGGGTCACGGCGGCATGGATTGGTTCATTATAAGAGCCTGGATCGTCTCTGTCAAAGAAGGTACTCTTCCGCCGCTTGATGTTTACGATGCGGCATCATGGATGTGTATTACTCCACTGAGTGAGCTTTCGCTTCAAAACGGCGGTGCAACGGTAGAAATCCCCGACTTCACGAACGGCAAATACAAAAACAGAGTTCCGAAAAACGATAATATATATGATATAAGATAATCTGAGGAGGAAAAATAATGGTAAACAAATTAACAGCTATTGTTGTTGCTATAACAACAGTGATCATGTCAGTTACAAGCCTTTTTGTATGGGGCTTTGCACCCGAGGACGAAACCGAGTTTACTCCGGTAATCCGTTTCGTTGCATGCAGCGACTCTCACCTTAAAACTGCCGCAGGCGTCGGAAGCCACAGGCTCGAAAAGACAGCAAAGCTCGCCTATGCTATTGCAAAGGCAGACGATGAATACAACAATCTTGATGCTTTCCTTATCAATGGCGATATCACTAACGACGGCAACATTGACCAGTTTGCAGGTTTTAAAGTTGTTGCAGACAAATATATCAAGAGCGAAACAGAGCTTCTTCCGATAATCGCAAACAACCATGATTTCAGAAACATGAAGAAGCAGACCGTTGCCTATTTCTCACAGCTCATGGGTAAGGACACTGACTATCACAAGGTCGTAAACGGCTATCATTTTATAGGCATTTCCACCTCGGACGTTGAGGGTGTGAACTACACCGAAGCTCAGAGAGTATGGCTCAAGGCTCAGCTTGATGAAGCGGTTAAGGACGACCCGAATAAGCCGATTTTTGTTTCTCAGCATGAACATGTTCTCAACACGGTTTACGGCAGCTCGGATTTTGACGGCTGGGGAATCGACGATTTCAGCGACATTCTTGAGCAGTATCCGCAGGTAGTTGACTTCTCCGGACATTCTCATTATCCGCTTAACGACCCTCGCTCCGTATGGCAGGGCAATTTCACGGCTATCGGCACAGGTGCTCTTGCGTACATGGAGCTTACGGTTGAGGATCAGCGCAAGGTTCACCCGACAGGCAACAGTCTCGAGGCTCAGTTCTGGATCGTTGAGCTTGACAAGGACAGCAATATGCGTCTGAGAGGTATTGACCTCATCGAGCAAAAGGTTTTGTGCGAATACATTCTCGCAAACCCGGCAAATCCGGCAAATCGTGAATACACTCCCGAGAAGCAGGCGGCAAGATCAACCGCTCCTGTTTTCGGCGAAGCTGCAAAGCTCAAGGTTACAAAGTTTGCTAAAAACGTAACTGTCAGATTTGATGCAGCACAGTCCACAAGCTCAGAGCCTATCTTCCTTTATAAGGTTAAGGTCATGAACTCCGACGGCGAAGTTGTTAAATCCGACTGGGTTCTTCCGAAATATTATTCGGCAACTGTTGAGAAAAGAGAGCATCTTAAGCTCGGCAAATTTGATACGGGCGAATACACAGTTTCCGTAACTGCTGAGACAGCGTGGGGTGTACAGTCGGAAGCTATGACAACAAATTTCACGATTAAATAAATTATGGCGACTTTACTTTTAATTGTTATCTTTATTGACTTCATCGGACTCGGAATTCCCGATTCGCTTTTCGGTGCGGCATGGCCTGCAATCAACAGCGATTTCGGTCTGCCGATTTCAGCAGCGAATGCAGTCACCGTTACAATGACGGTGTGTTCGATAATTTCAAGCCTGATGAGTGCAAAGCTGACAGAAAAGTTTTCTACGTCGAAAATTGCAGCGGTAAGCACAGTGCTTACCGCTGTCGGTCTGTTCGGCTTTTCGATTTCAAAGAACATATATATGATGTTCTTCTTTACACTGTTTCTCGGTTTTGGAGCCGGCGCGATTGATGCCGCACTCAACAATTACGTTGCCATTCACTACAAAGCTTCGCATATGAATTTTCTGCATTGCTTCTACGGAATCGGCGTCACTCTCAGTCCCTATCTCATGTCGCTTGCACTGAAACACCGGTCGTGGCAGAGCGGCTATCGCTGGGCATTCATCATTCAGCTTGTCATTTCGATTATCGCCTTTGTGTCTCTTCCTCTTTGGCAAAAAAATGATCGACTGCCGGAAAATTCTGAAGAAAGAGGCCGCAAAAGTAACTTCATCGAGCTGATAAAGCTACCGGGAATAAAATCAACATGGCTTGTATTTTTCGGCTCATGCTCGCTTGAATATGTCAGCGGAACATGGTCAAGCTCTTTTTTCGTCAATTCAAGAGGACTTAGCGTTGACAAAGCTGCACTTTTTGTCACGGTCTACTACGCAGGAATGGCATCCGGACGTTTTCTTTCCGGACTTCTCTCATCGAAGCTCAAGCCACAGCAAATTATTGCAATCGGCACAATTCTTATAATTCCGGCCATTGCTCTTGTCGCACAGCCGTTTATACCGATTTTAAGTGCAATCGGCCTTTTTCTCATAGGATTGGGCAACGGCCCGCTTTATCCGAATATGATTCATTTGACCCCGATTCGCTTCGGTGCTCAACGTTCGCAGGCTGTAATGGGCTTGCAAATGGCGGCGGCCTATATAGGAATTCTCTCCATGCCGGCATTGACAGGATTCCTTGCTCAAAAATTTTCGACCGACATTTTGCCTTATTGCCTCATTGCATTGTATGGCATAATGCTCATTTCGCTCATTGCTACTCGTAAGGCAAAAAATACCAATGAATAATTTATTAATTTAAAGGATTTGTTAATAAAAAACTATTGATTATTTAATAATTTGCTGATAAAATCAAAGTAATCATAAACAGAAAGGACGTTATGTATGAAAAAAATGCTTTCTATTTTGCTTTCGGCAATTTTAGCAGCTTCTGTCTTTGGAATATCCGCTTCGGCAAGAACGCTCGGAGATGTCGACGGCAACAAAACAGCCAATTCATCCGACGCATTAAAAATACTCATGTATTCCGTCGGTACGCTTGATACAATCGACGAAAGGCTTGCCGATGTAAACTGTGACGGAAATGTAAATTCATCCGATGCACTTACCGTACTCAGAATATCCGTCAATCTTTACGACGGCCCGACCGAGGTTGACCTCAAGCCTGAAATTATTGACCCGATTATAAAAATGGGAAAGTTCACACTTTCGACAATCATGGACATGGAAGATATGGACGGCAAGATGCAGAGCATTCCCGTTACAATTATGGTCAACGGAAAGAACATATGCACATCAATGAAATACAGCGGCATGAACGTCAGACTGCTCGTTCTTAACGGCAAAGCATATATGGTTGTCCCTGACCTCAAGATGTACATGGAAATGTCCGAAGAGGATTTGGGAGGTCTTGATTTCAGCAATATAAATTTTGATGAGAATCAAACCTATGTCGGATCATCTTACTCAACCTATAACGGAAAGACTTATACGGTCGACACCTACAAATCCGAGGACGGTTCTTTGACCGATTATTATTTCCTTGACGGAAAGTGGGCAACAGTCACGGATCATTCCGCAAATCCGGAAGAATCTATGCAAATTAAAGATTTCAAAGCAGGCGTCAACGAATCATATTTCTCTCTTAAGGGTATGATTAAATTTGACCCTGATAATTTACCAAAATAAAGGAGACAAATGAAATGAACAGGTTTATTAAGGCGGGTATTTCGCTCGCAACAGTAGCGGCTATCGCTGCTTCGGCATCGGCAATGGCATTTGCAACGGACTATATGGGCGACGTCAACGACGACGGTACAGTCAACTCATCAGATGCACTGTTGATACTCAGACATTCGGTCGGTGATGAAACCGTCACTCTCAATCTCAAAAAAGCCGATATCGACACTAACGGAATCATTAATTCGGCTGATGCTCTCGCTACACTTAGAATGAGTGTAGGTCTCGACGAGCTTATCGAGATTAAAGATGACGGCAAGGAGGACGAAAAGACTCCGGTTGACTTCGATAAAGCAGAAGCCGTTGAGTATTATAACAATGCTCTCAAAAAAGCCTATGCGAGCGAAAAGGTAACAATCGAGAAAAATACAAAAATTGAAGTAGTTTTGAAAAGCTTCAAACCGACCACGCTGTTAGGAACTGTACAAAACCTTATTAACAAAAATGCCGTTCCTACCGAAAGCACCAAAACATTTGAAGCAAATCCAACAGAAGCGGAAAAATTTCTTGTGCCTACAGCCCTTGAAGCCAACGGAGTTGCCAATTATGCAGTTGAAAAAGTTGAAAGCGGTTATAAGGTAACACTGAAGCTTGTCGGTGAGGTCGTAGATTACAAAACTATGCCTAAATACAATGAGCAGGCATCGCTGCCAATCGCAGGTATAGCTGACTTGGTACAGCAAAACAATGTAACCGTTAAATCCTCAAAGCTCAATTATTCCGGCACCGTACTTACAGCGGAAATTGATAGCGACGGAAATATTCTTTCGCTCAATCACACCATGCCGCTCGAGGTTGAGGCTCAAGCAAAATACGGCTTTGTGAATGTTGAAGGCGCAGGTTCAGGTCAGTACACCCTCGACGCAACGTTTACATATTAAACTTCCGACAAAAGGAGAAAATATATGCAATACGATATTAAAGGCGGTTCTTTTCCCGTTGTTGTGTGCCAACTCGGCGACGGCGAAAGAATGATTACCGAAAAAGGCTCTATGGTTTGGATGACACCTAACATGGAGATGCAAACCCAGGGCGGCGGTCTCGGAAAGATGTTTTCAAAAGCCTTTTCCGGAGAAAGCATGTTTCAGAACGTTTATACGGCACACGGAAGCGGAATGATAACCTTCGGTTCAAGCTTTCCGGGAACAATAAAGGCTGTTGAAATCAGCCCTTATAACGAAATGATCGTTCAGAAGAGTGCATTTCTTGCATCCGAAGCCGGCGTTAATATTTCCGTACATTTCAACAAAAGATTCAGCACCGGCATTTTCGGCGGCGAGGGATTTATAATGCAGCGTCTTTCCGGCAGCGGAACGGCGTTCGTTGAGATTGACGGAGAACTTGTTGAATATGAACTGAGAGACGGAGAAAGAATCATTGTCAACACAGGCAATGTTGCAGGCTTCACGTCAACTGTCAAGATGGAAATCCAGCAAGTCCCGGGGCTTAAGAACAAGCTTTTCGGCGGCGAAGGTCTTTTTAACACCGTTTTAACCGGACCGGGCAGAATTTGGCTGCAAACCATGCCGATTTCCAACGTTGCAAATGCAATTCTCCCATATGTTCAGATTAAAACCAATAACTGAATAGTTTAAAAACCGTGTCTTGCTTAATGCAAAGCACGGTTTTCTCTTATTTGCATACAATACAATGCACAAAAAAGACATTCCTTTTTCGGGAATGTCTTTAATATTATAGTCTTAATTAATATGCCTTACCCCAATAGAGCATATGCTTTGCCGGTTTGCCGCAGCAAACGCAGGTGTCGCCAAGATGCTCCTGCTCGAACGGAATGCAGCGTGATGTGATTCCAAGCTCGTCCTTGAGCTTATCCTCGCACTCACGGTCACCGCACCACATAGCCTTTATAAAACCGGGCTTGTTGTCTGCGATGTCCTTAAGCTCGGCATAATCTCTTGCTGTGAACGTCATTGCCGCTCTGCGGTCTACAGCCTTCTGATAAAGACCGTCACGAACAGCCTCAAGCAATTCCGGAATTTTTGTCTCAAGCTCGTCAAGTGAAACGAAAATCTTCTCGCCGTTATCACGACGAACAACAACACAGCGGTTGTTTTCGATATCCTTCGGGCCGATCTCAAGGCGAAGCGGAACTCCCTTCATCTCGTATTCCGCAAATTTCCAGCCTGCACTGTTGTCGGAATCGTCAAGCTTAACTCTGCATACGTTTGCAAGCTTGTTCTTAAGCTCGTTAGCCTTATCGAGTACACCCTCCTTATGAGAAGCGATAGGAATAATAACAAGCTGAATCGGAGCGACTGCCGGCGGAAGAACAAGTCCGTTGTCGTCACCATGTGTCATGATGATTGCGCCGATAAGACGTGTCGTAGTGCCCCATGAGGTCTGGAACGGGTGATGAAGCTTGTTGTCCTTGCCTGTGAACTGGATGTCAAAGGCCTTTGCAAAGCCGTCGCCGAAATAATGCGATGTGCCGCTCTGGAGAGCCTTACCGTCGTGCATAAGAGCCTCGATGGTGTATGTATCCTCAGCTCCGGCAAAACGCTCCTTGGCCGTCTTAACGCCCTTTACAACCGGCATTGCAAGATATTTCTCGCAGAACTCGGCGTAAACGTTGAGCATACGAATTGTCTCCTCCTGAGCCTCCTCTGCCGTTGCGTGGATCGTGTGGCCCTCCTGCCAAAGGAACTCTCTTGTGCGCAGGAAAGGACGTGTTGTCTTTTCCCAACGAACAACGCTTACCCACTGATTATAGAGCTTAGGAAGGTCTCTGTATGAATGAACTATATTTGCATAGTGCTCACAGAAAAGCGTCTCGGATGTAGGTCTGACACAAAGTCTTTCCTCAAGCTTCTCGCTACCGCCGTGAGTTACCCATGCAACCTCGGGAGCGAAGCCCTCAACGTGATCCTTTTCCTTTTCAAGCAGGCTTTCGGGAATGAACATAGGCATGCATACGTTCTCATGGCCTGTTGCCTTGAACATGCTGTCCATGATGTGCTGAATGTTTTCCCAAATTGCATAGCCGTACGGTCTGATAACCATGCAACCCTTAACGCTTGTGTATTCGCAAAGCTCAGCTTTCTTTACAACGTCTGTGTACCATTTTGCGAAATCTTCGTCCATTGACGTGATTTCTTCAACCATTTTCTTTTGCTGTGCCAATTTAATTACCGCCTTTTATTTTATTCGTGATCCTCAATATACTTTACTGCATCGTCAACAGTTCTCATCTCTTCAACCGCCTCATCGGGAACCTCAACCTGGAACTCATCCTCGATGCTCATAACAAGGTCAACAACGTCGAGACTGTCTGCGCCGAGGTCATCAATGATATCGCTGTCCGGACGGATATCGTCCTCGTCGATCTCAAGCTGTTCGGCAATTATCTTTTGCAGTCTTTCAAATACTGATAGTGACATGGATAGAACTCCTCCAAAATTAATTATTTTATACACTAAAAGATATTAGTGTTATTTTATGCTTTTGTCAATAGACTTTTCATAAATAATTGATAAAATCGTTTGATTTTTTACTTTTTTCGGGCTTTGCAAAGTAAAAAAATGCATATGAAAAGCCAAAATGAATATTTTGTCCAAAGTAAAGCTGTTTTACTTTACGACAAGCATTTTAACTTGTCGCTGTGGAAAACTCGGTGGAAAGTGTGGAAAACCTGACGTACTTTCAAGGTATTTAAGCCTGTTATGTGGAAAACTCGTAAAGGCATCAGCCTTTACATGTGGAAAACTTAATTTTTCAAAAGTTCTTATCGGAACATTATTACGATGAATATTCAATGAATACTGAATATTTTATATCTGAGACGCCACAACTCTCTCGGCGAGAGCCTTTAACT